>CAHJWV010000376.1 GCA_903643055.1 Burkholderiales bacterium
GCTGAAGGCATCGAAGGACGCCGGGCTCACGGTCAATTTTTACACCTACTATGCCGGCGCTTCAGGCACGCCCGCTGCAATGGGCGACTACGGCTTGGGCAAGGTCCGCTACGTCTATAACTACTATCCGGCCATGCAGGGCGAGATCCGCAAGCTGGCCGATGCGTTCGCGTTGAAGTACCCCGGCGAGGAATTCACCACCGCGACGATCTATCACGTGTTCAAGACCTTCTCGGCGTCGATTGCGAAGGCCAAGTCCTCGGACCCGGTGAAAGTGGCCAAGGCGATGGAAGGGCTGGAGCTCAAGAGCTTCAGCGGCAACATCACGATGCGCGCCAGCGACCATCAACTGCAGCAGCAGCTTTATCTCGCCACCTGGCGCAAGGCCGACAAAAACAACCCGTTCATCATGGAGAAGACCGGCAACACCTGGGTGGCCGACAAGAGCTTCGACGCTTATGTGGCCAGCACGCCGACCACCTGCCAGATGAAGCGGCCCGCCTGAGCGAGCGCGACATGATCACGCCCGAGCGCGGCACCGCGCGGCACCACAGAAAGCGTTGAGCGTCGATGGAGTTCTTCACCTTATCGCTGTTGAACGGGGTCAGCTACGGCTTGCTGCTGTTCATGCTGAGTTCGGGGCTCACGCTGATCTTCAGCATGATGGGCGTGCTGAACTTCGCGCATGCGAGCTTCTACATGCTCGGCGCCTATTTCGCGTACATGGTCTCGGCGTGGCTGGGCTTCTGGCCAGCGTTGCTGATCGCGCCGTTGCTGACCGGGGCCGTCGGCGCGCTGTTCGAGCGCTTCTGCCTGCGCCGCGTTCACAAGTTCGGCCATGTGGCTGAACTGTTGATCACCTTCGGGTTGTCGTTCGTGCTGCTCGAGTTGGTGCAGTTGGCCTGGGGCCGGCCGGCGGTCGACTACCGCGTGCCGGCCTCGCTCGGCGGCTCGCTGTTCTCGGTGTACGGCACGCAGTTCCCGCTTTATCGTGGCTTCATGATGGGTGTGGCGCTGCTGATGCTGGTGTCGGTCTGGCTGCTGCTGTCGCGCACCCGCATCGGCCTCGTGATCCAGGGCGCGCTGACGCACCCGGAAATGACCGAGGCGCTCGGCCATGACGTGCCACGGGTGTTCATGCTGGTGTTCGGCGGCGGCGCGGCGCTGGCCGGCTTGGCCGGCGTGATCGGCGGCAATGCTTACGTCACCGAGCCGGGCATGGCCGCTGCCGTCGGCCCGATCATTTTTGTTGTCGTCGTTGTCGGCGGCATGGGCTCGCTGGCGGGTGCGTTTGCGGCCTCGCTGTTGATCGGCATCTTGCAAACCTTTGCGGTGGCGCTCGACCATTCGCTGCTCAGCTTGCTGCGGCAAGCGGGCGTGACCTTGTCAGACGCGGCCTTCGGCCATGCGCTGCTGTCGCTGAAGGTATCGCAGCTGGCGCCGATCCTGCCTTACCTGCTGTTGGTGCTGATGCTGATCTTCCGGCCCAAAGGGCTGATGGGCACGCGGGAGGGATGACGATGACGAATCCTTCTTCCTCGCCCTTATCTTCCTCTCCCTTATCTTCCGTGCCGCCGTTTTCATCGTCGCCGGCCCTCGCGAGCGCCCCGCGTCGCGCCTTCTTGTCTGCGTCCGCAGGCGGGTGGATCGGCTTTGCCGCTTTGCTGGTCGCGGCGCCGCTCATTTTCAGCAGCAGCCTGGCGCTGACGATGCTGTCGCAGATGGGCTACATGGTCATCATCTGCCTCAGCTACAACCTGCTGTTCGGGCAAGGCGGCATGCTGAGCTTCGGCCATGCGGTGTACAGCGGCCTCGGCGCCTTCATGGCGATCCATGCGCTGAATGCCATCAGCGCGGGCGCCTTGCCTTTGCCGGTCAGCTTGGTGCCGCTGGCCGGCGGCCTGGCGGGCGCGGGCATGGCGGCCTTGCTCGGCTGGGTCACGACGAAGAAATCGGCCAACACCTTCGCGATGATCACCTTGGGCGTCGGTGAACTGGTGTTCTCGATGTCGCTGATGTTCCCCGGCTTCTTCGGCGGCGAAGGCGGCGTCAGCGCCAATCGCGTGGCCGGCCAGCCCTTTCTGGGCATCACCTTCGGCCCGCAGATCGAGGTGTATTACCTGATCGCGGCTTACTGTTTCATCAGCACTGCCACGATGTTCGCGCTGACGCGAACGCCGTTTGGCCGCATGCTCAATGCGGTGCGCGACAACCCACAGCGCGTCGGCTTCATCGGCTACAACACGCAGGTGCTGCGCTACATCGCGTTCGTTATCGCAGGCTTCTTTGCCGGCATCGGCGGCGGTTTGATTGCACTCAACTTCGAGATCGTGACCGCCGAATCGGTCAGCTCGGTGCGCTCCGGGCAATACCTGCTGTTCACCTTCATGGGCGGCGCGGGCTTCTTCATCGGGCCGATCGTCGGGGCCGTGCTGTCGGTGCTGGCGCTGGTGCTGCTGTCGGAGCTCACGCCCGCCTGGCTGATTTACCTGGGCATCGCGTTCTTGCTGATGGTGATGTTTGCGCCGGGCGGCATCGCTAGCTTGTGGATGATGAACCTGCGGGTGGCGGCGTTCGGCCTGTGGCGCCGCTTGGCCGGCAGCTACCTCGCGCTGCTGCTGGCCTTCGCTGTCTTGCTGGCCGGCCTGGCTTGCGGCATTGAAATGCTTTATCGCCTGCAGCTTCAAGCCGGGGGTGACACCAGCCTGCGCTTTCTCGGCCTGCCGCTCAATGCGCGCGATGCGGCGCATTGGGCTGGCGCCGTGCTGACGAGCGCCGTCGGTGCCGTGCTGTTCGAGATCGCCAGGCGCCGCTTCAAGCGGCAATGGGCCGCCGTACAGCAAGCGATCGATGCCGAAATCCAACGCAGGGCCAGCCCATGAGTTCGTCCATCACACCCGGCCCGTGGGCGATCGAGCTGACAGGCTTGCACAAGCGCTTTGGCAAGAGCGAGATCATTCGCGGCGCCCACCTGCAAGTGGCGGCCGGCGAGCGCGTGGCGCTGATCGGCCCGAATGGCGCTGGCAAATCGACGCTGTTCAACCTGATCAGTGGCGCCCTGGTGCCGAGCAGCGGCGAGATCCGCTTGCATGGCGAACGCATCGACGGCTTGCCGCCGCATCAGATCAACCGCCGCGGCCTGGCGCGCAGCTTCCAGGTGTCGAACCTGTTTGGCAGCTTGTCGGTGTTCGAGAACATCCGCTGTGCGGTGCTGTGGTCGCTCGGCTATCGCTATGTGTTCTGGAAATTCCTGTCGCGCCTGCATGACGCCCATGCGCGTGCGGAAGATGTCATGGCGATGATCCACCTCGATCGCAAGCGCGATGTGATCGCAGCCAGTTTGAGCTACGCCGAGCAGCGTGCGCTCGAGATCGGCATCACGATCGCCGGCGGCGCCAGCGTGATCCTGCTCGATGAACCCACGGCCGGCATGAGCCAGAGCGAGACGCAGGGCTTCACCGAGCTGATCCGCGAAGTCACAGTGGGCAAGACCTTGCTGACGGTGGAGCATGACATGGGCGTGGTGTTCGGCCTGGCCGACAAGATCGCGGTGCTGGTCTATGGCGAGGTGATTGCCTTCGATACGCCGGAGGCTGTGCGCGCCAATCCGCAGGTGCAGGAGGCCTATCTCGGCTCGCCGCTGGCCAAGCCGATGCAGGCTTTCGACGAGGCCGTGCAGCCATGCTGAACATCGAGAATCTGCATGCCTTTTATGGCAAGAGCCACGTGCTGCAGGGGGTGTCGATGCAGGTGCGCGCCGGTGAGATCGTCAGCCTGCTCGGGCGCAATGGCTCGGGCCGCTCGACGACCGTCAAAGCCGTGATGGGCCAGGTGCGCGCCGAAGGGGCGGTACGCTGGAACGAGCGCGAGCTGCTGGGCCGCAAACCCTTTGAGATCGCCCGTGCCGGCATCGGCTATGTGCCCGAGAGCCGCGACATCTTTCCGCAACTCACCGTTCATCAAAACATGATGCTCGGCGAGCAGCGCAGGCGCCGCCAGCCGCGCTGGTCATTCGATGACATGTATGGCCTGTTCCCGCGCCTGAAGGAGCGGCAGCACACCGAGGCCGGCGTGCTGTCGGGCGGCGAGCAGCAGATGCTGACGCTGTGCCGCACGCTGATGGGCGACCCCGATCTGATCATGATCGATGAGCCCACCGAAGGCCTGGCGCCAAAGATCGTCGAGCAGGTGGCGGTCTATCTGCAAACGCTGAAGCAGCGCGGCATCTCGGTGCTGCTGGTCGAACAGAAGCTGACCATTGCTCTCCAAATCTCCGAGCGTTGCTATGTGATGGGCCACGGCCAAGTGGTGTTTGAAGGCACGCCATCGCAGCTGCGTGACCGCGCCGATGTGCGGCGCGAATGGCTGGAGGTCTGACCGGCCTCGCCGGTGCAGGCTGCAGCACGCTTGAGCGTTAGCCTTCGCTGCGTGGATCTGCGCCATCCCATCCACGGGCTGATCGAGCTGGAATATTCGGGCTTCTTGCCGTTGTCAGGCCAGGCTTCGGGCCGTTTTGGACCAGCCCTTCAAGTGGTCGATCAGCCAACGACCTGCAGGGCCTGGCGGAGCGGAAGCCGGATGCACTGCGGACATCGACAGTACGAAGTTGGCTTTCGGCATGTAGTCGACATCGAGAACGACCAAGCTGCCGGCGGCAATGTCCTTTTCCACCATGTGCCAGGGCATGCCACCCCAGCCCACGCAGTTTTTGAGCAATGCGTATTTGGTCGAAAGATCGGCGAGGCGCCAGGTCGATGCAGACGCGACCCCGTAATCCTTTCCTGCCGTGAGCTCGGACCGGTCGGTCAAAACAAGCTGCACATGCTTGGCCAGTTCCTTTTTCGGGATTCGCTTGCGAAAGCGTGCGAGCGGATGACTCGCTGCAGCAACCATGACCACCTGAATTTCACCCATGGGCTGCGCTACGAGGGTGGGAAATTCGACCGGCAAGCTCACCAGAATGCCAAGGCTGCACCGTCCATCGAGCACCGGCTGGTAGCCCGCCCCCAGCCCTTCAACAAACATCCGGAGCGGCGTGAGAGGAAAGCGGGCCGCGAAACCCCTTGCGGCTTCGCTGACGGCCTCAGTTGGAAAGTACACGTCCACGACGACCGACAGCTCGGCTTCGAGTCCCGCCGACATGAGCTTCGCTCGGGCCTTCAACGTGTCTACGCCCGAGGCGATGTTGCGAGCGTCCGCCAGCAGCAGCGCACCTTCCGGTGTGAGCTTTGGAAAGCGGCTTGAGCGGTCGAACAGGGTCACGCCGATTTGCGCTTCCAAGCCAGCGATCCAGCCGCTGACTGCGGACTGCGCGCGGTTGAGTTTGCGCGCCGCTGCCGAGAAGCTGCCTTCGTCTGCGGCTGTGATGAAGGTTTTGAGTTGGTCCAGGGAGATGCCGTCGAGCATGTTCAGTCCTTCCATCTCTAGGCGAGATGGGTTGCATCTCAATATATCGTCTTCTCAGTCGTGCTGAAGCTCAGCATCATCCGCACGTGTGTACGCTGTCGATTGATGCGACAGGCCACACCTTTGCGCCCGTCGAAAGATCAGTCACGTTCGAGATGAAGGGGCGTGCTGGTCTGTACAACACGAGCGCGCTCGATCCGGCCGGCTTCCCGTTGCGAAGCCATTAGCCTGCCTTTTCATCCCTCCTCTGAGCATCCATATGCAGATTCTTCATCTCGATTCCAGCGTCCTTGGCGACGCTTCTGTCAGCCGTCAACTCTCGGCTCAAATCGTTGCGCGTCAGCAAGCTTTGTATCCCGGCGTACAGGTAACCTGGCGAGACCTCGCTGCGGACCCGGCGCTGCATCTGTCGGATGCCCATGTGGCTGCATTGCAGGGCGTCACCACTGACAACCCGAGCATCAACGCCGACTTTGCCAAAGGCGAGGCCTACATAGAAGAGCTCTTTGCGGCAGACATCCTGGTCATCGGTGCGCCCATGTACAACTTTTCCATCCCGACGCCACTGAAGGCTTGGATTGACCGTGTCGCACGCGCCGGTAAAACCTTTCGCTACACGGCCACCGGCCCCGAAGGGCTGCTGAAGAACAAGAAGGCGTTCATTGCCTCAGCACGCGGTGGTGTGTATTCCGCCGGCAGCCCGGCCGCCGCGCTTGAGCATCAGGAGAGTTATCTTTTGGGCCTGCTGGCTTTCCTCGGTGTGACCGACGTCAAGGTCGTGCGCGCGGAAGGTCTCGGAATGGGCCCCGAAGCCCGACAAGCCGCGCTGGCCCGTGCCCTCGACGACATCGAGGCGATCACCGCCTGAGCCTTGCACTGAGGCTGATCTCGAGAAGTGTCGGCATGATGAACGACACGATCATGCGTTTGGAAACGTCGGTACTGAACTGATCCATCAGTTGGCTCGCAGCGGGATCGTTGTGATTCGTTGTGACCTTGCCCACATCCGTGGGGCCTGATGCCATGACCGCGCTGGTGCGGGAGTCGGGTGGCAAGGTCATTCCCAGCAGCGGGGCCAGGATGATGGGGCTGGATAGTCGCATGCAAGATAATGCGCGTCTATTTGAAGTTATGCCCCGTCTTTGCCAGTCTTTTGTCCGGCGAAGAGATCGGCTCACGCCCCATGTTCATCAGTACCAACAGCACGCCTTATCTCGCCGAAGGCTTCACGTCGATCGACAAGGGCTGCGTGAAGTCCTTTGTCGTGGTGGTACGCGCCACTTATGACGTGGATGCCGACGGCCAATGCCGCATCAGCGATCGCCAGAGTTCCTTCGTCTATGCCGATGTGCATCACGGCGACGCTGAGATCACGGCGATCCGTGCTGAAAGCGACTTCGTGCCGATCAAGCCCCGGGCCGAGGTTCTGCTCGATGCGATGGCGATGGCGCTACCCGGCCGCGCCGCCGAGCGCGTCGAAGTGGCGTTGCTCGGGCCCTCGCTGGACAAGCGCGCCCTCGTGACCGGCGCGCGGCATTGGCAGCACGGGGCATTTGGCCTGCGGGCCAGCCGGCCCGAGCCCTTTGAGACGATGCCGCTCGCGTGGCACCTTGCGTTCGGCGGCACCGATCGTACGTTTGACGATCCGGCCGATGCCCGCAGCGACCTGCGCAACCCGATCGGGCGGGGCTTTCAGGTGAACTCCCGCGGCGCGGCCATCGAGGGCCGGCCACTGCCCTGCATCGAGCACCCGAAAGCGCCCATGGCGTACTGGGATGACCGGCCCGAGCCAATCGGCTTCGCGCCGGTCTCGCGTTTCGCGGCCGAGCGCGCCCGCCATGCCGGCACCTACGATCAACAGTGGATGGACGAGGTGCTGCCGTTTCTGCCGGCCGATTTCGACAATCGCTATTTCCTGGCCGCGCCGCCCGATCAGCAATGCGACAGCCTGGCCGAAGGCATGACTTTCGCCTGTCTTCACATGAATGCGTCCGGCGTCTTCTGCGTGCGCCTGCCGCGTCTTTCGGTGCCGGTCTCGTTCATGTTCGACGACCGCACCCGCGTGCCGACGGTGACACCTGACACAGTCATCCTGTTGCCGCATGAGCAGCGCGTGGTGCTGCTGGGACGCGCCCGCGCGCCGCTGCCGCGCAAATTCACCCGGTTGCGCGAGGTCACGGTGGGCGTGCGTCAAACACAGGGGGTGGCGAGATGATGCACCTGTCTTGCGCGAGCCTCGTGTGCCCGGTGGGTTATTCCGCCGCCAGCGCCTGCGCGGCGTTGAGGGCGGGCATTGCCGGGTTTTCCGAAACCGGCTACCGCGACGGCCACGGCGAGCCGATCGTGGGCGCCCGGGTCGAAGCCTTGTTGCCCGAGTTGCGTGGGCGTGACCGTTTGATCGCGCTCGGCCAGTTCGCATTCGACGCCATCGAACCCGAGCTGGCCGCGCGCCTGCCGTGGGGCCGCATGCCCTTGATCTTGTGCTCGCGCGAGGCCGAGCGGCCAGGTGCACGGCTGGCCGGCTTGGTGACACAGTTGCGCTTTCCGCGCGATGCTTGCTTCGAAGGGCTGCACACGGCGCATGCGGCGGGTGGCGCGGTGTCGGCCATTCAAGCCCTCGCTATCGCGCGATCGCTGTTGGACGATGACGCGGTACCGGCCTGCCTGATCCTCGGCATCGACAGCCTGATCGATGCCCGCACCCTCAGCTGGCTGGACCAGACCCATCGCCTGAAAACCAGTGCGCGCACCGATGGAGTTATTCCCGGCGAGGCGGCTTGCCTGATGGTCGCCAGCAAAGCGCGGTGGTCGGATGCGGCGGTATGCGTGCAGGGCATCGGCATCGCGGCAGAGCCGGCGACCGTCTTCAACGAAAAACCGTTCCGTGCCGAGGGCATGAAGGCTGCGTTGCACGGCGCTTTGCAGGAAGCCGGCATTGCGATGCATGACGTTGACTTCCGGTTGAGCGATGCGGCTGGCGAGTCTTACGCGTTCGAGGAACTGGTGCTGGCGCAGACCCGGCTGATGCGCAAGGTGCGGCCGAGCCAGCCGCTGTGGCATCCGGCGGACTGTGTGGGCGACTGTGGCGCGGCCGCCGGCTTGATCCAGTGGGCTTGGGCTGGCCAGGCATTTCGTCGTGGTTACGCGCCGGGCCCGGTGGCCGCGCTGCATTCAAACTCTCCATTCGGCTTGCGCGCGGCGGCCGTGGCCACCGCACCGGAAAGGGCATGGGCATGAGCCATCAGGTTTTCGCGAACAGCTGGCAGATCGCCGCCAAGGCGGGCAAGAACAAGTCGATCGCCCGCTTCCCGGATGTGTGCCTTTCGCCGCCGGGGCCACCGGCCGGTCCCTTGCCGATTCCTTATCCCGACACCTCGTTTTCGTCCGACCTGAAGGAGGGCTCGCAGACCGTCAAGATCGGCGGCCAGCCCGCAGCGCTCGCCCAACAGACGTACTACCAGCCCGCAACACTGGGCAATGAAGCCGCCACGCGCAGCTTCGGCGCCAGCGTCGTCACGCACCAGATCACCGGCAAGACCTACTTCCAGGCCTGGTCGATGGACGTGAAGTTCGAAGGCAAGAATGTCTGCCGGCACATTGACATCACGACGAGCAATCACAACAGCCCACCGGCTGCGACGCCGCCGTTGCCGTCAGCAGAGACACAGACGATGTCTGCGCAGGATGCCATCGATGCGGGCAAGTGCCCATGCTGTGGGGAAGATCTCCACGAGTGGCAAAAGGACGATGACGGTGCGCCGCTGAAGCCGATTTCGGAGCGTGATTATTGGGTAAAGAAAGTCAAGCGGCGGGAAGATGAGCAGCGGTCCAAGATGTCAGCCGGCATCGCGAAGCTCGTACCGATCGCTCAAGCCAAGCTCGATATGTTGACCGCGAAGCGCGGAAAAATTGATCGTCTGCTTGAATTGAAGGAGGCTTCCCGTCAAAAGGTCAAGGCAGCGCGAGCCGGCGGCGCATCCTCTGCTGAGGCTGCCATGGCTGGCTGCTTGAACGTCAATGAAAACGATCAACAAGGATGTGGCACGTATTTCGATACCGCTGACGTGGAGTACCAGAATCGGGCAGTTCCTGTGGGGGGACGGACGTTGAAGACACCGTCGCAGCTTGCCAGCGATGACTTCAGTTCGACCCAGTACCAAGCCGCAGTGGGTCGAACGGGCAATACACCGAAGCAATCGGCAATCAATATGTGGGAGGCTGCCAATCCCCCCCATAAAATAACTCCGCCGACAAAGATGGATCACAAGACGCCTAAACAGGCAGGCGGCTGCAATAGCGGTTACAACACGGCGCCGAGCACTTGGTATAGCGATCCGAGTGATAAGAGCAATCCTTGTACTGAAGTGGAAGACATTCATCGCGAGCTGGAAAACTTGTAATGAAGCAGCCCGGGCTAAGGACAACACGATGAGAAATCTCAGGAACTTCATCTACTCGTTCGTCTTTAAGCCAGCGCTTTCGGCTGACGAGGTTTCATCGTTTCAGCACAGCACTGAGCCATGGGAATCGCTGGCTTATGTCGTTCATCGCGCCTCATTCGGCGATTTCGCACCGATGGACCGAATCGAGCGGCTTCTGCGAAGCTCGGACCACGCGCTCCTTTGGGGTGTGGCCACCAAGTTCGTGGGCTTTGCGGGCAGCTGGACCTTCATCGAAAAGATGGCCGAAAGCTTTCGCGATGAACCGGATTACCTCCAGGAGTTCATCGGCAGCATGCTGATGTACGGCGGCACCCCTGCGTTCGCTGCCCGGCTGATCGAACTCTACGAAGCGGCTGAGGACGACGATGTCCGTCAGGGCCTCGCCTGGAACCTGTCATTTCTACTCGAGCCCGAGCGAGGCCTGATCTGGATCGGCGCTAGAGAGTCGGACAAATACGGAGACGATCTCGACGATGAAGAGGGCGAGATGCCGGACTTCAAGAACATGAGCTTCCAGGAGCTGTTCTCGAAGAAGCGGGACTACGCGGCTTATCGCGAGGCGGTCAGGGAGGCGCAGGATGCTCTTTTGCAAACGGGCGTTCGCGCCGGAGAAGCAGTGCTGGAAGGCTCGGTGTTGAGCGCACGGGGGCTGGCGCTGCGAATTGCCGAGAGGCTGTCGTCGGCGGCCGATGCGCGCGACCGGGTGATTGAAGAAATGGTGTTGCTGTCGGCGATGACGGGTGTGGACTTCTCGGAGATCCTGACGCGGCCCGGTGGCATCAATCGCCTCGATGCCTGCGCGCTGATTGAAAGCCTGTTGGAAGACCCGATGCTTGATTCGAT
>CAHJWV010000377.1 GCA_903643055.1 Burkholderiales bacterium
GAGATAGCGATTCGCCTGAAGCCAATCGAGAACCGCCTCGACTTGCTCGGCTGCCGTCATCTCAACACCTGAGGGAGAGTCGACCTGACCGGGTGCGCTTTCCTGCGCCGAGGCTTCACTCCTGTGGGATGTCGGCCGCACCGTTTGAGAAGGCTGAGAAGGCGTAGCCGCCGCGGCCTCTGATTGAGCAGCCAATGTATGCACCATCAGCTTGCGGCGCAATTCGCTTCGGCTGTGCTCGCGTTGGGCGAGCAATTGCATGCCCCGCCCCTTGAGCGACAGCGACCGTTTCACGGCGTACTCAGGTTCAACTATTCCTTTTGTTCTTTCAGTTCTTTCGGCTCTTTCGATTCTTTGGCTGCCTTGGCAGCTTTGCCTGCGGGTGCAGCGGCTTCCGCAGACTCCGAAGTGGGCAGCAAAGGAATGTTCATCGCTTCGCGAACCTTGTTCTCGATTTCGATCGAGATGTCCGGGTTTTCTTTCAGGAATTCACGCGCGTTGTCTTTGCCTTGGCCGATCTTGTCACCGTTGTAGGCGTACCAGGAACCTGACTTTTCCAGCACTTTGGCTTCAACACCCATGTCGATGATTTCACCTTCGCGGCTGATGCCTTCACCGTAAAGGATGTCGAACTCGGCAGTCTTGAATGGAGGCGAGACCTTGTTCTTGACGACCTTGACCTTGGTCTCGTTGCCAATGACTTCTTCGCCCTTTTTGATCGAGCCGATACGGCGAATGTCCAGACGCACCGACGCATAGAACTTCAGCGCGTTGCCACCGGTAGTCGTTTCGGGCGAGCCGAACATCACGCCGATCTTCATGCGGATCTGGTTGATGAAGATGACCATGGTGTTGGTCTTCTTGATCGTACCGGTGAGCTTGCGCAGCGCCTGGCTCATCAAACGAGCTTGCAGGCCTGGCAGCGAATCACCCATTTCGCCTTCGATTTCCGCTTTCGGCGTAAGCGCTGCGACCGAATCGATGATGACCAGATCAACAGAGCCGGAGCGCACCAGCGCATCAACGATTTCCAGAGCCTGCTCGCCGGTATCGGGCTGGCTGATCAGCAGTTCTTGCAAATTGACGCCGAGCTTTTGTGCATAGGCAGTGTCCAACGCATGCTCGGCATCGATGAAGGCGCAGGTGCCGCCCAGCTTTTGCATTTCGGCAACGACTTGCAGCGTCAGCGTGGTTTTGCCTGAAGATTCGGGGCCGTAAATTTCGACCACTCGGCCGCGCGGCAAGCCGCCAACGCCGAGCGCAATGTCGAGGCCAAGCGAGCCGGTGGAGACGACTTCGATGTCTTCGATGACCTCGCCTTCGCCCAAGCGCATGATCGAGCCCTTGCCGAACTGCTTTTCAATCTGCGCCAGCGCGGCTTGCAAGGCCTTGGCTTTTTCGCTGTTGAGGGTGGCGGATTTGACGGCAGTGTCCATGGGGGCGTTCTCCAAAAGGTGGTTGAATTATCGCAAAGGCTGGATATTTGTACAGTCGTTTGTGTCGCTCGCCCACCCTCCTTGGAGGGTCTCCCTACAATTCTGCGGGGCAGTTCGTCCCGCGACGGAGTTGAGATGCGGGTTTTGATCGCCGAAGACGATCAGGTGCTGGCGGATGGTTTGTTGCGTTCCTTGCGCAACGGCGGCTATGCGGTCGATCACGTTGCCACCGGCACCGAAGCCGATGCCGCTTTAGCGTCGCATGAATTCGACTTGCTGATTCTCGACCTGGGGCTGCCCAAACTGCATGGGCTGGAGGTGCTGCGCAAGCTGCGGGCGCGCGGCACCAGCGTGCCGGTGTTGATTTTGACGGCCGCCGACAGCGTCGAGCAGCGCGTGCGAGGCCTGGACCTGGGTGCCGATGACTACATGGCCAAGCCTTTTTCGCTGCAAGAACTCGAAGCCCGCGTGCGCGCGCTGACGCGGCGGGGCCTCGGCAGCGCCTCCAGCATCATCAAGCACGGCCCGCTGACATTTGATGCCACCGGCCGCGTGGCTTACCTCCACGATCAGATGATCGAGCTCTCAGCACGCGAGTTGAGCCTGCTCGAAGCCCTGCTGCAACGCGCGGGCCGTCTCGTCAGCAAAGACTATCTCGTGGACCGCTTGTGTGAGTGGGGCGAAGAGGTCAGCAACAACGCGATCGAGGTTTACGTGCATCGCCTGCGCAAGAAGATCGAGCAGGGCCCGGTACGCATTGCGACCGTGCGCGGTCTCGGCTACTGCCTCGAAAAGATTGCGGCGGGATGAACGCAAGGCCTGCGCATTCGCCCTTTAACGCGCACGCCATCAGGAGAGCTGGCCGGGCGCCATGAAAGAGCAACGCTCTCTCTTTGGCGAAATTCTCGACTGGATGCTCGCGCCATTGCTGCTGCTGTGGCCGATGAGCGTGGTCTTGACCTGGTTGGTCGCGCAGGGCATTTCCAACAAACCGTTCGATCGCCAACTTGGCGAGATGGCGCATGCGCTTTCCCGGCAGATCAGCCTGCAGACCTGGAATGGCAACGAGCAACATGCCTTCTTCCATTTGCAGCATGGCGTGCCTGATTTGCTGCATGCCGATGAAGAAGATGCTGTGCACTACCAAGTGCTGGGGCCGCAGGGCGAGTTGCTCAGTGGCGAGCTGGGTCTGCCGCTGCCGGTCGATGACGAGCGCAACACCCATGGCGTGGTGACTTACCGCGACGCGCAGATCAACCAGGAGACGGTGCGCGTTGCTCATCTTTGGATCAGCTTGCCGGGTGCGCCAGCCAACATGCCCGCGCTGGTTCAGGTGGCCGAGACCGTGAACAAGCGGTCGCGCCTTGCCACCGAAATCATCAAGGGCGTGATGCTGCCGCAGTTCGTGATCCTGCCGCTGGCCGTGCTCCTGGTGTGGCTGGCGCTGGCGCGCGGCATCATGCCTTTGAACGATCTCCAGCAGCGCATTCGCCGCCGGGAGAGCCACGATCTCAGCCCGCTCAACGAACGTGATGTGCCGGAAGAGGTATCGCCGCTGGTAGAGGCCATCAATGATTTGCTAACTCGGCTCGGGCGCAGCATCAGCGTACAAAAGCAGTTCCTGGCCGATGCGGCCCATCAGCTGAAAACACCGTTGGCCGGGTTGCGCACCCAGGCCGAGTTGGCGCAGCGGGAGATCGATGCCGGCGAGCGTGACCCACAGGCACTCAAAAAATCGCTGCAACAGATCGCGCTGTCGAGCCAGCGCGCCACGCGCATGGTCAACCAGCTGCTCAGCATGGCGCGGGCAGAAGACGTGTCTCAGGCATTGAGCTACCAACGCTTGAACCTGACGCGCATTGCCACCGAGGCGGTCCAAGACTTCGTGCCTCGTGCGCTCGAAAAGCGGATCGATCTTGGCTTCGAAGGGCCCGGCGCTCACCCGCGCAACCCCCACGGACTCTCGCTGCGCGGCCAGCCGGTGTTGCTGCGCGAGCTGGTGCGCAATCTGGTGGACAACGCACTGCACTACACACCGGAAGGTGGCGTCGTCACCGTGCGGGTGGTCGATGACCCGTTCGGGCAAGTCGTCGTGCTGCAGATCGAAGATTCCGGCCCGGGCATTCCAGCCCCGGAGCGCGACAAGGTATTTCAGCCGTTCTATCGGGCGCTGGGCACCAACGTCGATGGCTCCGGCCTCGGCTTGGCGATCGTCAAGGAAATCGCTCAGCAACACCGTGCCGAATTGACGTTAGAAGAGGCGAACCTGCGTTATCGGCCACCCCGCGGCGAAGCCGCCGCCAGCCCAAGCACGCCGTACGGGCCGGGCGCGCGATTCACCTTGCGCTTCCCGGCCGTGGCATCGAACCCACCGGCCTCGAACGATCCAGCAGATGGTTTTCGCGTGACCCATCCCGGTTCGCTTTGAGTGCTGATGCCGGCGAAAGCGAAGCCCATGCACCCGAGTGATCACTGCCGTCGCCGATCAGCAACGGTCTGCATCGGTGCGCCGCGAAGCCGCGTCGCGAAGGCTAATTTGTCAGGCGTGCGCCGTGCGAAAGGCGTAGCCTGTGCCATCCCGCGGGCCAGCCCGCCGCTTCACTTGAGAGCTTGAGAGACCAGCTCCTGCAGTGAAGATCGCCCGTCGCGCCATGAACGAAACCGCTCCCTCCGCCATCGCCCGGCCGGGCCTCGTCGCCATCACCTGGCCCTTGCTCGCCGAGCTGGTGCTCGGGCTCGGCGTCGGGCTGATCGGCCTGTGGCTGGCGTCACGCCAGTCCGACACCGCCTCTGGTGCGTTCGCCTTGTCGAACCATGTGCAGGCGTCGTTCTTCCTGCTCTTTCGCATCGTCAGCATGGGCGTGAGCGTGGTGATCACGCAGAACCTTGGCGCAGGCAACCGCACCGGCGCCGATGACATTGCACGGGCAGCCCTGGGCGCCAGCACCTGGTTGGGTCTCGGCGCGGCCTTGCTGGTGACGGTGTTTGCCGGGCCGCTGCTGCGGCTGTTGAATGCCCCCGACGATGTGTTGCCGTTGGCCGAGCCTTACCTGCGGGTGCTGGCGATCGCGCTGATGCTCGACGCCTTCAACGCCAGCATGGGCGCGGTGATGCGCGCCCACCTGCATTCGCGCGACACCTTGTTCAACATGCTGGCGATGCACAGCCTGCATCTGCTGATCTGCCTGCCGCTGATGCGCGGCTTCGGGCCGGTGCCACCGCTGGGCCTGGTCGGCTTTGCCGTTGCGATGGGCATCAGCCGCGCGTTCGGGCTGGCCTTTCATCTCCTGCTGTGGCGCAAGCGGCTGAACCTTCATCCGCAGGCGCGTGACTGGTGGGTGATGCGCTGGCGCATGCTGACGCCGGTGCTGCACATCGGGCTGCCCGGTGCTGCCGAGAACATCGTTTATCGGGTATCGCTGATGGCGACGGTCGCGATGGTGGCCAAGATGGGGGCCGATGCACTGGCCACGCACAGCTACACGATCCAGATCATGTATTTCATTCTCGTGTTCGGGCTGTCGGTCGGCTTTGCGAGCGAGATCCTCGTCGGCCACCTGGTCGGGGCGCGGCATCTGCACGAGGCGCACCGGCTGGTGCGCAAGAGCCTGCGCTGGGGCTTGCTGGTGTCCACCTGCGTGGCGCTCATCGCCGCGTTGAGCGCCCCTTGGACCTTGACCGTTTTCACACGCGACCCGCACATCATCGAGACCGCTACGCGCCTGCTTTGGATCACGGTTCTGCTGGAGCCCGGGCGCACCTTCAACCTGGTCGTCATCAATGCCCTGCGGGCGACCGGCGACGCGCGCTTTCCGGTGATGGCCGGCGCGGCCTCGATGATCTTCGTGATGGCTGGCGGCGGCTGGCTGCTGGGCGTGCATTTCGAACTCGGTCTGGTCGGCGTATGGATCGCCTACACGGCCGACGAATGGCTTCGCGGGCTGATCATGTGCGCCCGCTGGTGGTACCGCGGCTGGGTACCCGCCGCGCGCGCAACCCACCGCCGGCTGATGCGCCAGCGCCGGCTGCTTGCCCAGCCGGCCTGAACGCGGGCCACAAGCCGCGCTCAGCGCTGGGTCATGCGCCGGCTCTTCGAGATCGACATCAGGATGCCGAGCCCGAGGCCAAGCGTCACCATGGCCGTCCCGCCATAGCTGATGAACGGCAAGGGCACGCCCACCACCGGCAGGATGCCGCTGACCATGCCCATGTTGACGAAGGCGTAGGTGAAAAAGCTCAGCGTGATCGCACCGGCCAGCAGCCGGGTGAACATCGTCGGCGCATCGGCGGCGATCATCAGGCCGCGAAAAATCAGCAGGGTGAAGATCAGCAACAGCGACCCGCACCCGACAAGGCCGAACTCCTCGGAGAACGCCGCGAAGATGAAATCGGTGGTGCGCTCGGGAATGAACTCCAGGTGCGTCTGCGTGCCCTTCATGAAGCCCTTGCCCTGCACGCCACCCGAGCCGATCGCGATCATTCCCTGGATGGTGTGAAAGCCTTTGCCGAGCGGGTCGGTGGTCGGGTCGAGCAGCGTGCAAACGCGGTTCTTCTGATAGTCATGCAGCAGCGGCCAGGCCACGCTCGGCTGGCAGATCTTGTCTTCCGAGACCACCAGCGCCGTCACCGCGGCCGCCCCCATCAGCAGCACCGGGACGATCAGCTTCCATGACAGGCCGGCAAAGAAGATGACGTACAGCCCGGCCGACATCACGAGGATCGCCGTGCCCAGGTCGGGCTGCTTGACGATCAAGCCGAGCGGCAGGCCGAGGATCAGCATCGCGATGAAGAAGTCGGTGACGCGCAACTGGCCCTCGCGGCGCTGGAACCACCACGCCAGCATCAGCGGCATCGCGATCTTCATCACTTCGCTGGGCTGTATCACCATGCCCAGG
>CAHJWV010000378.1 GCA_903643055.1 Burkholderiales bacterium
CCGCCGCCGACCAGCGCAGCACATGGCGGCCCGGCCACGGCGCCCACGCGACGCGCGTGCCCTGCCCGAGCGAGCGGCCATCGAGCCACCAACGCCCGGCCTCGCCTTCGAAGGTGATGCGCTGCGCGCGCGGCGGCATGTCGGGGTCGATCGCATAGATGCTGCCGTCGCGCGGGCTGGCCACGCCAAAGCGCTGCACCGGCGCCGCCATCGCCGCTCGCCACTCGCCCGGCGCGGTGCCGGCGAGAAACACTTCATCGCGCACCGGCTCACGGCCGGCATCGAAACGCGCCTGCTGCTGCACCACGCCGGCCGGCCGCGACGGCGGCTTCGACGGATGGCCGCGGTGCAGATAACGCATCAGCGCCTGCCACACCGGCGCCGCACCGCTGACGCCGCTGACCTGGTGCATCGCCGCGCCGCTGGCGTTGCCGACCCACACGCCCACGGTGTAGCGGTCGCTGTAGCCGAGGCACCAGTTGTCGCGCATGTCTTTGCTGGTGCCGGTTTTCACTGCGGCAAAGCCCGAGGTGACGAGTGCGCTGTCGAGCCCGAAGGTGCGCACCCGCGCTGCGTTATCGGCCAGGATGTCGGTGACGAGGTAGACCGCTTCGGCATCGGCCACACGCTTCGGCGCCTTCTTCGGCAAAGGTTTCATCTGCAACTTCACCGGCGCCAGCAGGCCGCCGTTGGCCAGGCCACGGTAGGCGTTGGTCAAGGCCAGCAGGCTGACATCCGCGCTGCCCAGCGCCAGCGATGGGCCATAGAAGCCGCCGGATTCCGGCAGCGCCAGGCCCCAGTCGTTGAGGCGGTTCAGCAAGGCTTCGGGCCCGAGCATCGCGCCGACGCGCACCGCCGGCACGTTCAGGCTGGCACCTAACGCCGTGCGCGCGCTGACCCAACCCTTGAAGGCGCGATCGTAGTTTTGCGGCAAATAGAGGCCGCTGCCGGCGGCCAGCTGCGCCGGCGAGTCGTCGAGCAGGCTGGCCGGCGTGATCAGCCGCTTCTCGAATGCGAATTCATAGACGAAGGGCTTCAACGTCGAGCCGGGCTGGCGGCGCGAGATCACGCCATCGACCTCCGCCGCGCCCGACAGGCTACCGCTGGAGCCGACCCACGCGAGCACCTCGCCGCTGGCGTTATCGAGCACCAGCACCGCACCGTCTTCCACATTGCGGCCTTTCAGTTCGGCCAGATGGCGCTGCAGTGTCGACACCGCCAGCCGCTGCAGGCGCGCATCGAGCGTGCTCGGCCACGCGGGTTTGCCGACGACCGACGGCAGGCTCGCGAGCTGCCGCGCGAAATGCGGTGCGAGCTGCTCGCCCAGCGGCATGCCACCGCGCCGTGCCAGCGCGCTGTGGGCCAGCGCCGTCACGCCCTGGCAAGGCTGCTTTTGCTGCTGCAACACGCCGCAGGCGCGCTCAGCCACCGTGGCCACGCCGGCATTCGGGCCACGCAGCAAGGCCGCGCTGAGGGCCGCCTCTTGCGCATCCAGCCCGCTCGGGTGCTTGCCGAACAGCGTCTGCGACATCGCGCCGATGCCGACCATCTCGCCACGAAAGGCCACCCGGTTCAGGTAAGCCTCGAGGATCTGGCTCTTCTTCCACTGCGCTTCCAGCCGCGTCGCGGTGTAGGCCTGGCTCAATTTCTGTGTCACGCTGCGCCCGCCGGCCGGGCGCGCCAGGTCGTCATCGAGCAAGCCGGCCAGCTGCATCGTCAAGGTCGACGCACCGCGCGTGCGCGTGTTCCAGGCATTGCTCCAGGCGCTTTGCGCTACCGCGCTCCAGTCGACACCGCTGTGTTCATGAAAGCGCTTGTCTTCGCTGAGCACGATCGCTTGCAACAAGGCCGGCGACACGTCGCCCAGCGCCACCCAAGGCAGGCGGCGCACGGTCTTGTCGATGCGCACCGTTTGCAGCGGCTCACCCTGGCGATCCAACACGACGATGTCGGAGGGCCGGTAAGCCGCTTTGACCTCGGCAAAGCTCGGCACGGCATGCGCTGAGCTTGCGATGACCAAGGCGCTGGTGGCAACGCAGCAACGCAACGCACGCGATGACGCCCGGTACCAGGCCCAGCTGCGCTGCAGGCGCAGCCGGGCAGGATCAAAGCTCACGGCTGCACCTCGATCGCCTCGTTCGGCCACTCACCAAAAGTCTCCGGCGCATACATCGCTTCCACGCGCGTGGGCGGCAGCGAGAAGCGGCCAGGGTTGTTCAGCCGCACGGTGTATTCGACGACATGCTTGCCACGCGGCATGTATTCGTAATAGCTGCGGAAAGCCTCGAAGCTGCGCTCTTCATACACCGGCCAGGCATTGCCTTCGCGCTTCTCGCCGGCCGTCGACAAGGTCGAATCGCGGCCGAGGCCGGAGCCGAGCAAGGTCGCACCGCCAGGCACCGGGTCGCTGACAACGACCCAGCTCATGTCGGATTGCGCGTCGATCTCGACCCGCACGCGAAGCACATCGCCGCGAGACCAGGCCGTCGGCACTTTGCGCTCGACCTCCGTCACGCTGCGCGACACGCTGTAGCCCGCGCGCAGCGGCGCCTTCAACGGAATCGCTGCCAGGCTTTGCACCGTCAGCCAAGGCTTGCCGCTGCCTTCCTGATTCACCGTCAGCGTATCGGCCTTGTCAGGCCAGGCCAGCGCTAGCACGCCGCCTTCGGGCTGCGCCGCCCAGTCGATCGACAAGGGCGCGCCACCGGTCTGGGCCGTGGTCTTGCCGGCGATCTTCACCGACTCGAACTTCACCGAGAACTTGTCGAGCGCGAGCGAGCCCCACAGGTTGGCCGTCGTCGTCAGCCACGCACCGCCGCGCTGGCGGCCCAGGCTGCCGACCACCATGCGCGGCAGGTCATCGCGCCAGGTCGGATCATCGAGCACGGCCAGGATCAGCCGCGCCGCATTGGCATCGGCGCTGTCCATCAGCCACCACCAGAAGTCGCCTTCCTCGTTGCTGAATTTCAGCGTGGTGCCGGCATAGGTCAGCCGGCTGCGCAGAATCTGCTGCGCTTCGTCCAGCCGCTTCGCCTGATCCGGCGCCTCTTTGACACGCTTCAGGATGTTGAACCAATCGATCACCGCGGCGGTCGGCCACAGGTTGGCGTTGATGTGGACGGAGCCGAGCATCTTCGGCTGCGCGCGGCCATAACGTGACAGCGCTTCGATCGCCGCCAGCTTGCGCACGTCGAGGTTGATGCCCTTGGCCGAATCGGGCGCCCAGTAGTTGCGCTCGATGCGCCCTTCGACGAACGCCGTCAGGCCCTCGAGCATCTGCTGCTGCGCCGGGCCGGGCAGCTCGAAGCCGGCTTCGTGGGTGGCTGCGAGCACATAAGCCGTCAGCCGGTCACTGCCGTGGGCGCCGTCTTCGGCACGCGGCGGGTAATAGTTCGCCAGGCCGTCGCTGTCGAGGTAGGTCGGCAGTTCGTTGGCCACCGTGTTCCACAGCTTCGCGTCTTTCAGGCCGACCGCCTTCGAGGTCTTTTGCTCCAGGCAGATGAACGGGTAGGTTTCGAAGAACCGGCGAATGCCGGGCAGCGCACCGGTCAGCTTGGGCTGCACGCCAACGTTCAAGCCACCGCGCTTGATGCCCTGCTCGGGCAGCGCATCGGCCGGCGCCTGGACCGGCAAGCTGAACGGGCCATCGAGCTGCTGCAAGGTGGCCTGCAATACGCGCACCGGCACCGCGGCGCTGACGAGTTGCGTGACCTTGATCTTGTCTTTGGCGGGCGGCCCACCCAGCGCTTCGGCCTCGGCCTCCCAGGTGATGCTGAAGGCCTCGGCCGGCACGTCGATCGGCCACACCACTTCTTTCGCGCTCTCGGGCCCGAGCACCAGCTCTTGCGGTGGCAGCGCCAGCGGTGCATGCGTGACCTCACCGCTGCGCGAAGTGGCCGTGGCGGGCGAGCTGTTCACCGTGCCGTTCAGTTGCGCACGCACCTTCATCTCCTGCTTCGTCGTGTTGCGCAAGGTCATCATCGCGGCGAAGCGGTCGCCCTCACGCACCAGCGGCGGCAGGCCCGACAGCATCTGCAGATCCTGCGTCACGCGGATGCTGGTGCTGCCGGTGCCAAAGCGCTGCACGCCGGCATCGGCAATCGCTACCAGCTTGAAACGCGTCAGCGAATCGTTCAGCGGCACTTCGATCAGCGCTTCGCCTTTCGCATCGAGCACCACGCGGTCCTTCCACAGCAGCAAGGTGTCGAACAGCTCGCGCGTCGCATTGCCGCTGCCTCCGCCACCGCCCGCAGCCAGCGCCTTGCGGCCATAGTGGCGCCTGCCGATGATCTCGCTCTGGCCGGTGCTGGTCTGCACGCCCCAGGCGCGCTGCGAAATCATCGCGCCCAGCAGGTCCCATGAATCGTTCGGGCTCAGCGCCAGCAGGCCTTCGTCGACCGCCGCAAATGCGATCTCGGCACCGGCCATCGGCTGACCGTCATGCAGCACCTTGACGCGCACGCTGGCCTGTTGCCGCACCGTGTATTGCGGCTTGTCTGCCACCACGCTGACCTGCAACTCATGTTCGGCAATGCCCACCTTCAGCGCCGCCACGCCCAGCTTGAAGGCCGGCTTCGACAGGTCGACCATCGCGGTCGGCGCCTGGTATTCGCGCCCTTCGTACCAGAACGAGCGCGCCCAGTTCAGCGGCTCTTTCCAGCCCCAGGTGAAGAACGAATACCAGGGCACCTCGCGGATGCGCCCGCGCAAGGCGAGCACGCTGACAAAGATGTTCGGCCCCCAGGCCTTGTCGATCTTCAGCTCGACCGTCGGGTCGTCACCGCGCAAGGTCACGACCTTCGTCGAGATGATGCCTTCTCGCTCCACAGCCACCAGCGCGGTGGCTTCGCGAAAAGGCATGCGCACCTGCAGCCGCGCGGTCTCGCCGGGCTGGTAGCTCTTCTTCTCCGGCAGCACATCGATGCGATCGTCGTTGTCCTGCGCGAACCACAGCTCGCCCTGCTTCGTGATCCACACGCTGGACGCCGCTTGCGTCGAGTTGCCCTGCCCGTCCTTGGCTTGCGCGATCAGCTCGACCTGCCCAGCAGACTCGAGCGTGGCTTCGCATAGCAGCAGGCCGCGGTCGTCGGTGCGGCCACCGCAGAGCGCCCCCAGATCTTTGGTCTCGGTGCGGTTGTCGTAGGCATAGAAGCCGCCGACCATGCGCTTGCGTGTGCTGATGACTTGCGACAGCCGGCCGCGCACTTCGACGCTCTGGCCCTGGATCGGACGGCCGGAAGTATCGAGCGCCAGCGCCTGGAATTTCACCTGCCCGCGGCTGCTCGCCCATGCGCCGGCCTTCACGCCCAGCACCACCGCGCTCGGCCACAGCGCGATGCGGCTCGAGGCCGTCTGCACCTCGCCATTCGGGTCGTTGAAGGTCAGCTCCGTCACCAGCTCGGCCGGCCGCTTGAGCACCGGCAGGTCTTTCAGCGCGACGGTCGCCGCGCCGTTGCGGTCGGTCGTCAGGGCCTGCTTGTCGACAATCAGCTTGGCGCCGTCGACATCGGCGTGCGCCTCGTCAGGCTGGGCAAAAGAAGATGCATCTCTCGGCGGCGCGAAGGTGAATTCGTCATAACCTGGAAAATACGTGCCACGTTCACGCAGCAGCGCTGTCACCCGCGCTGGCGCCTGGCCCATGCCGCCACCGGAAAAATAGCTGAGCTGCACGCTGATCGGCAACTCGCGCGGGTTGATCGGCACCTGCTTCGGCCCGTCGACCCGTGCATCGACCAAAGGCAGGCGGAATTCCTCAACCCGGAAGCTGCCGCTCGACCAGCTCTGCCGGCGAATACCGTTGCTGGCCTCACGCTCCAGCGTCACCTCATAGACGCCCAGCTTGACGGCGGCCGGAATGTTCCAGCTTGACGACGCGCTGCGTGCGCCGTTCCAGCTCAACGGCTGCTCGAAGGCTTCACCGGTGCCGGCGTGCACGATCTTTAAGCGCGTCGGCAGATCGGCGGTCGGCAATTCACCAAGGCCGGTGGAGCTCTCGCGGCGCAGGAAGTGTTTCATCGACACCGTCTCGCCAGCGCGCAACAGGCTGCGATCGAACACCGTGTGCGCAACGACGCTCGGCTGCGCGCCGGCGCTGATCGGTTGATTGAATCGCCACGGCTCGATGCCTTTTTGCCAGCCGCTGAAGACGAACGCCACATCGGTGGCGCCTCGCGCATCGGCCTTGCGAGCGGTGACGAAATAAGCGCCGTCATTCCCGGAACAGCTGCCGGTCTCGTCCAGCAAAGCCTTGATCGGCGCCAGGCCTTGCGCATCGGTGCGCCCGCTCCACAGCAGCCTGCCGTCACAGCTGTTGACATGCACCTCGGCATCGGCCACCGGCTTGCCCTTGTCGAGCGTCGTCACCCAGACCAGGCTGTTTTCGCGGCCGAGCTTGAAGTGCACGCCCAGATTCGTCACCAGCACCCCGGTGCGCACGAACATTGGCGCCTTCTTGTCGAGCAACGCTTCGCCGAGCCGCTTCGATTCGATCTCGACCACGTGATAGCCCGGCGTTGGAATCGGAATGCCCACCACCTCGAAAGGCCGAGGGTCGCCGCCCTGCAGTTGCGGCAGGTCCAGCCGGCGCGCACCGGCGTCCTTGTTGAGCAGGCTCAGTTCGCGCGTTGGCACAAAGCGCGGATGCCTGACCAGGCGGGTGCGCCCCTTGCCTTCGGAAACTCGTTCGGTCTCCTCCCATTCGGACGGGGGCAGGCCGGCCCGCTGAGCACTGATCTCGCTTTCATGGAAGAGCTCCAGCCGGTGGTACCAGGCGAGGATCTCGGCATCGCTGCTCAGCGTCTTGATGCGCACCGCGCCGGGGTTCACCCCGGCCTTCGCGGCCGGGCGAAGGTCATCCTGCACATGGCGCAGCGTGACCGGCAGCATCGCATCGGCGTTGAGTTCGATCACACCGAATGGCGCGGCCGCGAACTTGGCGATCGGCGGCGCGAGACCCGTGGCCACCTTCAGCGGAAAGCGCGCCGCATTCGACAGCACCCGGCCCGACAGGTCTTTCAAGCCGCGCGGTAATTCGATCGTTAACGCGGCCGATTCCGGCAGCGGCGTCGGAAAGCGCAGCGTGCTGACCTCCGTCGACTGATCGTCCTTGTCGAACTCGGGTGCCAGCGCCGCGCCTGAAGCCGGCTTCAGCCGCACGCCCGCCGCCACGTAGCGCGCCACTGGAGAAGAGAACTGCAGCCGCATGGGCCGGATCGGCAGGCAAGGCGCATCGGCCTTTTCACGCTCGCAGCTGAATTCGGCAACGAACGCGGACCGCGTCTTGAAGCTCAGCCGCTGAGCTTGGCTCGTGACGATCTTCGGATTGGCTTGCGCCGCAATCCCTTCGCCCCAGATCAGGCGCACGCCCACGTCAGGCGGAAATGGCCGCTGGCAGGCCAGCA
Organism: Burkholderiales bacterium; assembly: GCA_903643055.1. The sequence continues at coordinate 7,401 of CAHJWV010000378.1, forward strand.
ACAACCAGCGCTCGGCCTGTGACTGCTGGCCACGCGCCTGGATCACGTCGTCACGCGCCGCGCCGGTCACGATGCGCACCGGCATGCGCTCGCCCAGGCCATCGACCTCGCAGGCCACATGCGCCAGCACCGTCGCCTCGACCACCGGGCCGGTCAGGCGCAGCAGAAAGCTCTGGTCTTCTTCGATGCGGCTGCCATCGCCCGGCTCCGATGTCTCGATCGACGGCCCGCCGGTGTTGAAGCTGAAGCGGGTGTTGCCCGTCAATGTGCCGTTCAACGGCGCCCAGCCCGTGCGCGGCTTCAAGCTGCAGCGCGTGCCCGGCTGCAGGTTCTCGCGGAAGTCATAGACCCACACGCGATCGGTTGCCCAACGGCCCGAGCCCTTGGGCACCGGCCCTTCGCAACTCAGGTTGAACGGGTCGGGCAGGCGCAGATCACCGAAGGGCACCACGGCTTCCGAGAACTTGACCGTGATCTGCCGGACTTCGGCGATCTCGCCCTGTGGGCTCATGCTCGTGACCGTGGCCGCACCAGCCGTGCCCGCGGTCAGCGCCGTGACCAACGATGTGACGAGCGCGGCAAGGTGCCCGACGCGCTGGATGGAGATGTTCATGCCGCCCTGCCTGTGATGGATTTATCAGGCAAGGATAAGGCAGCTAACCTTCAGAAAGCGCGGCGGCTTTCATCCATCGGTACGTTCTTCGGCGGTGCGGCGTCGCAGTTCGATCTCGATGTCGCGCAGCCGGACTTCAATCACCGAAGCCTCGATGAAATCGACCGTGCCGCTGCCTCGCGCCAGGCGCTGCCCGGCGCGCAGCCGATCGACCGCCCCGGTCAGATCGCCCACCACGTAACGCGCCTCGGCCTCGGCGCGCAACGCACGCAGCCGCTGGCCGAGCAGTTCCCAGGTGCGGGCCAGCTGCACCCAAGCGCCGGCATCGGCCGGGTTCAGCGTGGTCCAGGTCTGCAGCTCATCGGCACTGCGCTTGATGCCTGCGGTGTCTTGCGGCATCGCGACCTCGGTTTGAGCCGCCATCATCATGATGGCGCGCGATGGCGTGGCGCCGCTCGCGTTGAGGTAAGGCTTCAGCGTCTCGGCCGCATGCGGCGCATCGCCCCGCTCCAGCAGCGACTGCACCTGCAGCAGCATTACCTCGCGTTCGGCCATCAGGTCATTGCGCGGGCTGCCGCGCACCAGGCCGAGCGCCGTCTGCAACGCGGTGTCGGCCTTGGCCCAGTCGCGCAACAGCGTCGATGCCAACGCGCTGGAGTACGCGGCCATCAGCTTGTCCGCAACCGGCGCGGTGGCCGAGGCTTCCGACGACTGCCAGCGGCGCAGCGCATCGACCCGCGTGTCCATCAACACCCGCGCGCGGGCTTGCGCCGCCGTGTGGCCCAGCACGCTGACCGGCGCCACCGGCGCGGCCGTACCGAGGCGCGAGCGCGCTTCGCCGATGCGCTCGGTCGTCATCGGGTGGGTGCGCAGATAAGGAAAGCCGCCGCTGTCATTCAAGCGCGACGACTGATCGAGCCGCTCGAACATCGCCGCCATGCCGCCCGGCGCGAAGCCCGCCTTGGTCAACACACCGAAGCCGATGCGGTCGGCCTCACGCTCCATGTCGCGCGAGAAATTCAGTTGCCCCTGCGCCGCCACCGCCTGGCTGCCGGTGAAGATGGCATTCGCGCCATCAACACGGTTGCTGCGCGACGCCGCCAAGATGCCCAGAATCATCCCGGCCAAGCCGAGGATCGACTGGCGCTTGCTGATCGCAATGCCGCGCGCAATGTGCCGCTGCGTCACGTGCGACATCTCATGCGCCAGCACCGAGGCCAGCTCGTCGCGCGTGGCCGTCAGCGAAATCAAGCCCAGGTGCACGCCGATGAAGCCGCCCGGCAACGCGAAGGCATTGACGGTGCGGTCACGCACGAGAAACGGCTCCCACGCGAAACGCTGGTCGATGTCGGGCGAGATGTTGCCCTGCGCGCGCGCCGCCGCCAGCAGCGGTTGCCAGATCGACTGCAGGTATTCGACGAGCACCGGGTCGTCGATGTAGTCCGGGTCACGGCGGATGTCGCGCATGATCTGATCGCCGATGCGTCGCTCGGCACCGATGCTCAGGTCTTCGGCGGCCGAGTCACCAAGCGACGGCAACTGCCCTTCGGCAAAGGCCGCAGGCAGCGCAGCCGGCCACAGCAGCGATGCCGCACACACGTTGATGACCCAGCGTTGGAGGCGAGGAAAGCGGGAGGCAAGGTTCAAGGCGAGTACCGGCGGTTCGAGGTTGGACACAGCCCCGCGGCCAAAAGTTCGGCCGGCGCGGCGAACGCCATCGCTATGATGCCAGCGCCCTGTTGCCGCGTCGTTTCTCCCCGCCCATGCCCACACCTCCGGAATCCGAGATCACCAGCCCGTTGACGCATTTCGATGCCCAGGGCCAGGCGCACATGGTGGACGTGTCGGCCAAACCGGAGACCCATCGAATCGCGCGCGCCAGCGGCGTGATCCGCATGCAAGCGTCTACCTTGGCGCTGATCCAAAGCGGCAACTCCAAAAAAGGCGACGTGATAGGCAT
>CAHJWV010000379.1 GCA_903643055.1 Burkholderiales bacterium
AGCGACCGCATCGATGTGTCGTACCGCTGGAGCATGAGCTGGTTCATCTTCTCGGAAGTGATGTTCTTTGCTGCCTTTTTCGGCGCGCTGTACTGGGCCCGCGTCCATGCCGTGCCGAACCTGGGCAGCTTCGAGAACGCCGTGCTGTGGCCCGACTTCAAAGCCTTCTGGCCGAGTTCGGTGGCCGGGTCGACCGCCTCGCCTGCCGGCATCGTCGAGCCGTTCACGACCATGGGCCCCTGGCCGATTCCGACCATCAACACCGCTTTGCTGTTGACCTCGGGCATCACGCTGACCATCGCTCACCATGCATTGATCGCCGGCAACCGCAGCAAGACGATCGCGTGGATGTGGGTCACGGTGCTGCTGGGCATCACCTTCCTGACCTTCCAGGCTTACGAATACTTCCACGCTTATACCGAGCTGAACCTGAAGCTTTCTTCCGGCATCTATGGTTCGACCTTCTTCATGCTGACCGGCTTCCATGGTTTCCATGTGCTGGTCGGCATGCTGATGCTGCTTTTCATCACGCTGCGCCTGCACAAGGGGCACTTCACACCGGAGCGTCATTTCGGCTTCGAAGGCGCCGCTTGGTATTGGCACTTTGTCGACGTCGTCTGGTTGGGCCTGTACATCGTCGTGTACTGGCTCTGACCGCGCTGCCAGGCTTCACGCGTGATCGAAAAGAGCGCCCGGCCGGCGCTCTTTTCTTTCATAAGGACTGTGTCACTGATGGGAATTGGGTCACTGCAGCCGCCATGTTTGGCGGTGGTTGCCCGTCAAGTGCCGGTGGGGATGCCGGTCGGGTGGATCCAGCCCATCTTGTAGCTCAGCAGGATCGAGAGAAACAGCAGCACCGACAGGCCAACACGTACCGCCAGCGCCTTCATCATTTTGTTGCTCTTCGGCTTGCCGTCTCGGCCATCGCGCATCATGAAGATGCCCGCTGACGCCAACGCGACGAGGATCAGAACCAGTGCCACGGCAATGAGGTATTTCATGGCGGCCGATTATTCCACCCCATTCACCGACTTCTCTCGCTGACATGACCGAGACCGCGGCTCCCCGCCTTCGCCGCTTCGACGGCCGGGCTTTGGTTGTGCTGCTGGCCACGCTGATCGGCATGGCCATCACCGCGCGCCTGGGGGTGTGGCAGCTTGGCCGTGCCGCGCAAAAAGAAGCCTTGCAGGCCGCGCTGGATGGTCGCGGCGCGATGCCCGAGCTGCCGGCAGATGCGCTGGCATCGACGCCTGAAGCTGCGACCGCGCAGCACTATCGCCGCATCCATCTTCATGGCGAATGGCGCCAGGGAGCGACCGTCTTTCTCGAGAACCGCCAGATGAACGGCCACCCTGGCTTCTTTGCGGTCACGCCGTTGATGCTGCCGGGCGCGGCCCACGATGCGGTGCTGGTTCAGCGCGGCTGGGTCGGGCGCAATATGCAAGACCGCACCGCGCTGCCAAACTTGCCCACGCCCTCCGGCCCGATTGACCTCATCGGCCAGATCGCCCCGCCGCCGGGCAGGCTGTTCGACTTTAGCGGCGGCGTGCCGGGGCTGATCCGGCAAAATCTCGACCTGAAAGATTTCTCCCGCGAGCTGGGTGTCAGCTTGCGTCCCGTGTCGGTCCTGCAGGCCGATGATCCCGGCAGTGCAGGCGATGGTTTGCTGCGCCAGTGGTCGCGCCCCGCAGCCGATGTTCAAAAGCACTATGGCTACGCCTTTCAATGGTTTGGCTTTTGTGCGCTGATGGCAGGTTTGTATGTCTGGTTCCAACTCCTCCGGCCTCGGCTCCAGCGCGGTGCCTGAAGCGGCCGATGGCTTGAGCTTCACTGTCCACTCGATGCCCACACCCGGGCTGGCCGACGATGAGCGGCGCACGTCACGTGGCCGATTGAAGATGCTGCTGGTGCTACTGGTATGCGCCGCGCCGGTCATCGCGTCGTATCTCACCTACTTCGTGATCCGCCCGCAAGGCCGCACCAACTACAACGAGCTGATCCAGCCGCAGCGGTCCATCCCTGCCGATCTTCCGTTAGCCAACTTGGACGGCAAGGCCGTCAATCCATTGACGCTCAAAGGCCAATGGCTGCTGGTCGTGGTGTCGGGCGGCGCGTGCAACAGCCATTGCGAGAAAGACCTGTGGCTGCAACGCCAGCTGCGCGAGACGTTGGGCCGCGAAAGCGAGCGGCTCGACAAAGTCTGGCTGATCAATGACGATGTGCCGCTGCGGCCACAAACGCAGGCTGCCGTGCTGGCCAGCCCCGCAGTGACGGTACTGCGCGTGCCGGCGAAAGCCTTGTCGGCTTGGCTTGAGCCCGCGGCGGGCCACGCGATCGAAGACCACATGTACATCGTCGATCCGATGGGCGACTGGATGATGCGGGTGCCACCCCAGCCCGAGCCGTCAAAACTCAAACGCGACATCGAACGGCTGCTGCGCGCATCGGCTTCCTGGGATCAACCGGGGCGCTGAAGCCGGCCTGTCTTGATGACTCCGCAAACGTCTTACAACTTCAGCCCATCGCTGTTCATCCTGCTGCTCGGCGCGCTGGTCGCGCTCGGCCCGCTGGCCTGGGTGGCTTTTCGCTACCGAAGTGCGGTCCCGGCCGCTCGCCTTCAGCGGTTGGTTTGGATCACGCTGTTCCTGACCTTCGATCTCGTCGTGTTCGGCGCCTTCACCCGGCTGACCGATTCGGGCCTGGGCTGCCCCGATTGGCCCGGCTGCTATGGCAATGCCAGCCCCGTGGGGGCGCATCACGAGATCCGCGCTGAGCAAACCGCCATGCCCACCGGCGCGGTGACTCACCGCAAGGCCTGGATCGAGATGGTTCATCGCTATCTCGCGACCGGCGTGGGTGGTTTGATCACCGTGCTGACGGCGGCAAGCTGGTGGGCTTCACGGCGCAAGCTCACTGGCGTGTCGCCATGGTGGGCGACGGCCACGCTGGTCTGGGTTTGCGTGCAAGGCTTGTTCGGCGCGCTGACGGTCACGATGAAGCTTTATCCGGCCATCGTCACCTTGCACCTGCTGTTCGGGCTCGGCTTGCTGGTGTTGCTTGCGGTGCAGAACCAGGGCTATGAGCCCCGGCCCTTGGGCTTGTCTCGCACGCAGCGGCAAACGGCCTTGTGGGTAGTTGCATTGACGCTTGCGCAGATCACGCTCGGCGGCTGGGTCAGTACCAATTACGCCGTGCTCGCTTGCAGCGATTTCCCGACCTGCCAGGGCCAATGGTGGCCGCCGATGGATTTCGAGCACGGCTTTGCCATCTTTCGCGAACTGGGCGCCGGCAAGGGCGGCGGCTACCTTCCGTTCGCTGCACTCACCGCCATTCACATGGCACATCGCATCGGCGCGCTGGTGGCGGTGGCAGCACTGTTGTATTTACTGTGGCAA
>CAHJWV010000380.1 GCA_903643055.1 Burkholderiales bacterium
GCAGCCGAAATGGGTAGTCCACACGCGCAGGCATTCCTGGGAAAAGCGTTGCTCGCCGCATATGACAATCCAAAAGAGGGCTTCTGGGCAAATGAAAGGATAGGTCTGCAAATGCTGGAATGCTCCTTGGCTCAGGGCTTCGGAAACGCCGCTTATGAAATGGCTAACTTCCTACGAGTAGAAGGAAAAGATCGTTCACGCGTTATTCACCTTTTGCACGATGGTGCGAAGTTGGGAAGTGAAAAGTCGGCGAATGCGCTGTCGGTGATCTTCAGTGGGCCAGATCCCGTAACTGGCGGTGCGCTTTCCGATACGCCCCGCTCCGACAGGTATAGCGTTCTTGGAGATGCTCTATATAGAAACCCAGATCTTCGCTTTCCAAATCTCGACAAGGTTCTGCCTCTGCCTCCATCCCGTCTGCCCGTATGGGACGGCAAAAAGGAAAGCCTAATTAACGCTGCCAAAGCCCTTGCTCCAGCCGCACCTCCCCCGCTGCCCGCATCCGCTCCCAACCCTGCTTCGCAACGCACAGGACGCGCGCATATCCCCGAAGGGCAAACACTTCCCGAGCGGCCGCAAGTCGATGTGCTTGCCCAGTTTGAAACGACGCGCGCACCCGAAACTGGCTATTGGATCGCCCGATTGATGTATTCCGTCACAGAGCAGCAGCAGGCCTGGAATTCGTCCCAACTGCCGATGCGTTATGAAGCAGGTGAACTCTTCGACCGCAGCCGCCCAGGTCTTCGGCCTGAAGACGGGCGCATCCAGTTCCACTACCTCGGCCAACCCGTGGCTGTGGCGTCCACGCCAGATGCGGTGCATGAACACCCATTGGTGAGCCGAGGCATTGCGCGCTTTGGCGACATGCCTGATCCGCCTCGGCAATGCAAAGGCAACTCAACCTGCCCAGAGACAGGTATCTGGGTGGCCAGCGTGCCCGAAGACCACCCGATGGCTGCCGTCTTCAACCAGTGGCATCGGCAGGCGTATGTGGAGCGAGGCCAGGCGTTCCCGAGTCCAAAAGCGCAACATCTGGACATCGATGCCCGCGCCGTGATCTGGCGGTACTGGGCTCAAGCCAACGAGGTGCGAGGGGTCGATCTGACCTACATCAGCGTCGACCTGCCTTCGGCCATTGCCACAGCCAACCAGACAGATGATGGCGAAGATTTGCCTGCATCAGTCTGAAGCCGCTTGCAGGGCGGGCTTGCTGCCCTCCAAGAATCTCTCAAGGAGTTGAAATGCCCAAGGTCATCCGCCTTGGCGATCCCACGGACCACGGCGGCAAGGTCGTTGCCAGTGGGGCGTCATACGTCACGATTGACGGCATTCCGGTTGCCTTGAAAGGCGATGCCTGCACCTGCCCAAAGCGCGGTCACAACGACGGCAAGATCGCTGAGGGAGATCCGGATCACACGATCAATGGCGTGCCGGTCGCCTATGAAGGCCACAAGACGACTTGCGGGGCCTTGCTGATTTCGACCATTGAAAATTTCCTCAAGGCATGAGGTTCTTGGCTGCGTGCGGAGCTGCCTGGGGCCGAAGGGTGTGGATCGGTGTAGCGTTTGTCGGGCCCATTCATCGGCGCATTTGGGTCGGAGGAAGATGCTTCGTCGCCGCCTCCACAGGCGGCCAAAAGCAGAGTTGACACCACTAGTGTCCTTATCAAAATTGTTCTGAAGGTCATATTGAGTAGCCAGCAAGAAGTCGAAGCCGCCCGCGCAAATCCCGCGTTTGCGACCGGAACATCGATCAACACTTGATCGTCGATTCCTGCCGGGGGCACCAACCAAACACTGCTGCAAGGTTCTCGCGATACGTCTCGTATCAGCTCGATTGAACCTTGATCCTGATTGCAGTAACCTGCCAGCCACTGAGCTTGAGTGCACTCTCCAGCCGGGGCTGAAGCTGGCGAAGCTTGGCACCAACCGATGCGTTGGCGACCAATAAGGACCAGCCATCAGCATCCACGGGGCCGGGTTTTACATGGGCGGCCAAGGCCGCTGGCAAGACAGTCCGGATTGCATCGAAGCGTTCATTGGATTCACGCAGCAACTGCCGCAGCCGCACAAGTGGGGCGCAGCGATTCAGCGCCTCTTCGATGCGCAAGGCGTTGGGGGTTACCGGGGAAAACTTCGGTTTCACCACAAGGAGTTTAGCGATGCAAATACTGATCACACATGGAAGCATGGCCCGCACCCGCGTGCTGCGCTTCAACAGATTGCAGATCGCCACTGCGTTGGCGGTGTTGACCATCGTGTTGCTGCTGTTGTCGGGCACGGTGTATCACGTGATTTTTCTGAAAGCTGCGCGAGAGGGCTGGCCCGTGGTGAGCCAACTGGTGAAGCTTGTCGTGCGCGACGAGTTCGCGCAACGCGATCGCTTCATGCGTGAGAACCTCGATGCGATGGCGCAGAAGGTTGGCGAGATGCAGGCCAAGCTGATCAAGCTCGAAGCCATTGGTGAGCGTGTGTCGGGCCTGGCTGGCGTTAAGCCGGAAGACCTGCGCCTGGCGCCTGCATCAACACGTGGCGGGCAAGGCGGCCCTTTTGTTCCGGCACGCACGCCATCGTTCGATCAACTCAATGGCATGGTGTCTTCATTGGATGAAGCCACCGAGCAAAGCACCGACCTCTTCACGATGATTGAATCCCGACTGTTCGAGAAGCGCCTGGAAGCGCTGATGGTGCCGAACAGCCGGCCTGTGAACGGCGAGGTCGGTTCGGGCTTTGGCTTCCGGACCGACCCCTTCACCGGCCGCCCTGCGTTGCACACCGGGCTTGATTTCCCTTCCGACATCGGCACGCCGATTCTGGCGGCGGCTGGTGGTGTCGTGCGATCGACCGACCCGCACCCGGCGTATGGCAATCTGCTCGAAATCGATCATGGCAATGGCCTGATCACCCGCTATGCCCATACCTCGAAGATCCTCGTCAAAGCCGGAGACCTGGTCAAGCGCGGTCAGTGGGTGGCCGAGGTCGGCACCACCGGTCGCTCAACCGGCCCTCATCTTCACTTCGAAGTGATGGTGGAAGGCGTGCTTCAAGACCCGGCGAAGTTCCTTGCTGGCAAGGCGTCGGTGCCGATCACGGCCGACTTGGCATCCTCCGGAGGCCGCTTTCGGACCAGTCACTGAGTCGACGTTTTTGCACCCCCTCGGGTGCTAAGATTCGCGGCTTTTTCTCGCGATAACGCGGTGGTGAAGGCTTGCAAATCGCAGGCTTGACCCCAGTTCCCAATCGCATCTTGTTTGAGCGCCGTGGCCTTGTGCGTCGTGGCTTCAAAACCTTCCCGCTGCTACCAGCTTCAATACCCCACCCCCGCATGTTGCCCAAGCTTCTCACCACGATTTTCGGTAGCCGCAACGACCGTCTGCTCAAGCAGTACCGGCAGGTGGTGCAACAGATCAATGCGCTGGAGCCGCAGTTCGAGAAACTCGACGATGCGGCCCTGAAAGGCAAGACAGAAGAGTTCAAACAGCGCGTCGCCAAGGGCGAGTCGCTCGATGACTTGCTGCCTGAAGCGTTCGCCGTCGTTCGCGAAGGCGGCAAGCGTGTGCTGAAGATGCGCCACTTTGACGTTCAGTTGATCGGCGGCATGGTGCTGCACAACGGCAAGATCGCGGAAATGCGCACCGGTGAAGGCAAGACGCTGATGGCGACCTTGCCGGTCTACCTGAACGCATTGGCCGGCAAAGGGGTGCACCTCGTCACCGTCAACGACTACCTCGCCCGCCGCGATGCGGAGTGGATGGGCAAGCTCTACAACTTCCTGGGTCTGACGGTCGGCGTGAACTTGCCGCAGATGGCTCGCGAAGCCAAGCAGGCGGCCTATGCCGCCGACGTGACCTACGGGACGAACAACGAATACGGCTTTGACTACCTGCGCGACAACATGGTCTACGAGACCGCCGACCGCGTGCAGCGCAACCAGAGCTATGCCATCGTCGATGAGGTCGACTCGATCCTGATCGATGAGGCCCGCACCCCGCTGATCATCAGCGGCCAGGCCGAAGACCATACCGAGCTGTATGTGCGCATCAATGCGGTGGTACCGCAGCTGAAAAAGCAGATCGGTGAACTCGACCTGCGCACCGGCGAAGGCGTGATCGAGCCGGGTGATTTCACCGTTGATGAGAAGTCGCACCAGGTCTTCCTGACCGAAGACGGCCATGAAAATGCCGAACGCATCTTGCGCGAAGCCGGTTTGCTGGTGGATGGCGCGAGCTTGTACGACCCGGCCAACATCACACTGATGCACCACGTGTATGCCGCGCTGCGCGCCATCCACTTGTACAACCGCGATCAGCATTACGTCGTCCAGGATGGCGAAGTCACCATCGTCGACGAATTCACCGGCCGCCTGATGACCGGCCGCCGCTGGTCCGATGGCTTGCATCAAGCCGTCGAAGCCAAGGAAGGCGTGGAGATTCAGAGCGAGAACCAGACGCTCGCGTCGATCACGTTCCAGAACTACTTCCGCATGTACGGCAAGTTGTCGGGGATGACCGGCACGGCCGATACCGAAGCCTACGAATTCCAGGAGATCTACGGCCTGGAGACGGTGGTGATTCCGCCGAACCGGCCAACCGCCCGCAAGGACGAACTCGACCTGGTCTACAAGACCAACAAAGAGAAGTTCGAGGCCGTCACCAACGACATCCGCGACTGCCACCAACGCGGCCAGCCGGTGCTGGTCGGGACCACCTCGATCGAGAACTCCGAGCTGATCTCGAACCTGCTGCAAAAGGCAAAGCTGCCGCACCAGGTGCTGAACGCCAAGCAGCATGCAAAGGAAGCCGAGATCGTGGCCCAGGCGGGGCGCCCTGGCGTGATCACGATTGCGACCAACATGGCCGGCCGCGGAACCGACATCGTGCTGGGCGGCAATGTCGAGCGCCAGATTCAGGTGATCGAAGCCGATGCATCGGTCAGCGAGGCCGATAAAGCGGCGCGCGCGCAGACGCTGCACGACGAATGGCAAGGCCTGCATGACCAGGTGAAGGCCGCTGGCGGCCTGCGCATCATCGCGACCGAGCGCCATGAATCGCGCCGCATCGACAACCAGCTGCGTGGCCGTTCGGGCCGCCAGGGTGACCCCGGTTCGTCGCGCTTCTATCTGTCGCTGGAAGATCCGCTGATGCGCATCTTTGCGGGCGACCGTGTGCGCTCGATCATGGACCGGCTGAAGATGCCCGAGGGCGAGGCCATTGAAGCCGGCATCGTGACGCGCAGCATCGAAGGCGCGCAGCGCAAGGTCGAGGCACGCAACTTCGACGTTCGCAAGCAGCTGCTGGAGTACGACGACGTCGCCAACGACCAGCGCAAGGTCATCTATCAGCAGCGCAACGAGATTCTCGAAGCGCAGAACCTCGATGCCCAGGTGACGAGCCTGCGCGAAAGCACGCTGAACGATGTGGTTCGCACCTTTGTTGCGGCCGAGAGCGTCGAAGAGCAATGGGACTTGCCGGGCTTGCAGAAGACGCTCAGCGAAGAATGGCAGCTGGACTTGCCGCTCAAGGAGCACGTCGAGAAGAGCAGTGCGATCTCGGATGAAGACATCCTGGAGATGGTCGTCAAGGCCGGCCACGCGGCATTTGCCGAGAAGCTGGCACGTGTCGGGGCGGAGCAGTTTACGCCCTTCGAACGGATGATCCTGCTGCAGTCGATCGACCAGCATTGGCGCGAGCATCTGGCCTCGCTCGACTATCTGCGGCAAGGCATTCACCTGCGCGGTTATGCGCAGAAGAATCCGAAGCAGGAATATAAGCGCGAGGCCTTTGAGCTGTTCAGCCAGATGCTCGACGTCGTCAAGATGGATGTCACCCGCATCCTGATGACGGTGCGCGTGCAGACCCAGGAGCAGATCGCCCAGGCGGCCGAAGCCATCGAGGAGCGCGCCGAGGCGATCGGCAACGTGACCTACACGCACCCCAATGAAGACGGCAGCGTCGTCCAGGAGCAAGACACCTCGGAGCTCGGCCAATACCTGCCAAACATCGGCCGCAACGATCCTTGTCCTTGCGGCAGCGGGAAGAAGTACAAGCAATGCCACGGCCGTCTGGCTTGAGCGGTCTGCTGCATCGATCCCAAAGGGCCTTCGGGCCCTTTTTTCCTGGCCGCGTCAAAGGTAAGCGGCTGGTCATCCCGTCTTGAATTGGCCGCACGCGTATGAACGATGGTGTCCACCAAACTTTTCGAGGTGGA
>CAHJWV010000381.1 GCA_903643055.1 Burkholderiales bacterium
CAGCGCCACCAGCGCATACACGCTGCCCAGCACCAGACCATTGATGATCTGTTGGATGAAGGTGTCCATGGTCTTGTTTGGTTCTCGAAGAGAGGCGGTTCTGAACCGACAGTCCGCCTGATGGAGGGATGCCTTGATGCAGCGTGAGCCACCACAAGGGCGGGGCGGATTCTAGAAGGGGAGTAGCGAGAAGTGAGCCAGCCCTGCTTTCAGCTCAGGAACATGGCTTGCCACTGGATGGGAAGTGACCAGCCTTTGCACCTGACCGCCTTCGTCCGGTTCACCGGCAAGCCGGCGATGGATGTTTGGAAACGCCAGACACCATCACGCACGAAGGACAAGACAGAGGACGCAAGCGGCGGCATCTTACCGAATACGCAGTGCGGGTCGGCCATCAGCTCCTTGCCCCCAAAACCGGCCGCTCAGGGCAGCGCAGCACGCACGTCGATGCGCCCCACGCCATCGCGTGCGCCCAGTTCACGGCGCCCGCTGTTCAGCCTGCGCCGGATTGCCGCTGCCCGCGGGCTCAATACCGAGCGCCAGATCGCGAACCTGATCTGGATTCATCAACGCACCCGCCTGCATCAGGCGATGGCAATCGTCCGGAGCCAAGTGGCACTCCAGCTTGGCCCAGACCTTCGCGCGGATGCCCTCGGCGATCGCAACGCGCTTGCCCATGCGCTCGAAGCTGTGGTCGGCATAACCCAGCAGCAACGCGGCGGCCTTGAATCGACCTTCGCTGGCCGCAAACTGCGCATAGACATCGCTGTAAGTGCCAAAGCCGTCTCCGGCGAGGATGCGCGACACGCCGAAAAATTCAATCAACACGGGCCGCACTTCTTGCGGACGGCCACCGGCCAGCAAAGCCGAACTGAGATTGCCCAAGGCCATCAGCCGGGTGATGTCGTGATGCATGCGCAGGCTGTCCACCAACTCCTGCCCGAGGCGGATCGCATAGTCGGAATCGCCATTCATCATGTAGACGGTGGCCAGGCTCGACAAGTCCGATGCCGCCATGCGTGCCGCCCCTGCTTCGCGGGCCAGCAACAGCGCCCGCTCAAGCACCTGGCAAGCTTTCTCCAGCTGCCCTTCCTGCATCAGGATGAAGGCGTCGACGACCAGCCTGATCCGCCGCACGCGAGGCGGCCAGTCGGGCTGCTCGATCCGAATCTGCTCATCGAGCATCTCACGCGCTTGCGCCGTCGAAGTCAGTGCGGTGATGTGCGCCGCATGGCCGAGGGCCACATAGAGTTGGCGGGTATCGCCGCAGTCACGGTAATAGTCAATCGCCTTGAATGCGAAATCGCGCGCCACGCGCTGGTCGTTGGTGAACAGCAGCCGGCTCTGGCCCAGCCAGTATTTGGCGAGAACCGCGGGCGGCAAGCCATCAAGCACGAAGAACGAACAGGCGCGGTAGCGTTCTCGGGCTTCCTGCAGCAACGACATCGCAGTGAACAGGTCGCCCGCCTCGCCAAGCAGCGCCACGGCGGTGTCCGGATCGTGCTGCGAGCTCCAGTCGATGGCGGCTCGAACGTTGTCGATGTCTGGGGCATACACGGCCAGCCACGGCAGGTCCGGCGTCTGTGCATAAGCCAGCGAAGCCTCGATGCACAAGGCATGAACCGCTGCGGCGTGGCGTTGCCGCACCGCCATGCCTTCGCCAGCTTCATCCAGTTTGAGCAATGCATAGGCGCGTGCGCTTTCCAGCAAGCGATAGCGCGGCTCATCCGCCTCATCGACCACAACCAACGAATGGTCGACCAGGCCTTCCAACGCGTCTTCCACACCCCAGGAGTCCAGCGTGGCGTCTTTGCAGGTTTCGCTGGCCAGCATCAAGGTGAAGCCGCCGACAAACACGCCCAGGCGGCGAAAGACGCGCCGCTCGGGCTCGTTGAGCAAGGCATGGCTCCAATCAAGTGCAGCGCGCAATGCCAGTTGGCGGGGCGGCGTGTTCGGCGCCCGGCTCTCCAGCATCAAGAAGCGTTCGCCCATGTGGCGGCCCAGGTCGTTCAGGCCTTGATCGGGCACGCGCGATGCCGCGAGCTTGATGGCCAAGGCAATGCCATCAAGCTGCAAGCACAACGCAATCACGCTTTCAACGTTGTCTCGGGTCAACTCGAAGCGCTTGTCGAGCAAGCGGGCCTGCTCGACGAACAGCGCCACCGCGCCATAAGCCATGGCATCGTCCGGCGAACAGGGAGTCGTTGGCACGGCCAGCGGGCCGAGACGGAAAAGACACTCGCTATTGACTTTCAATGCCTTCTGGCTTGTGACCAGCAAACGCACGTCCGCACCCGACTGCAGCATCAGGTGAGCAAAGCTTGCGACCTCAGCAGAAACCTGTTCAGCGTTATCGATGATCAACAACAGCCGCATCGTCTGCAGCTGACTCACCAGACGCAGCGGGGCCTGCGGCCCTTCAGGGATCGGCAAGCCCAGCGCCAGGGCGATGAACCGCAATACACCGGAGCTGCGATCGGCCGTTGACAGATCGATCCACACCACACCGATTTTCTCCGGGACGCCGCCGCTTCGCGCGAGGGCCAGCACGAGCGTGGTCTTGCCGATGCCGGCGCTACCGACCACGGTGACCAGGCGATGCGTCGCAAGACGCGCATGCAGATCGGCCAGGTCTTTGTCGCGGCCGAACAGCAAAGCCGGCGCGGCTGGGAGCGCACTTATCCGATGGATCGGTGTCGCCACAGCGGCCGGCAACGCAGAATTGGCCTGCGGCGAGCGCGGCAAGGGCAAAGCGAATCGATAACCCCGCCCCGGAACGGTCGCAATGGCATGCCGGCCCATCAGCTTGCGCAACGCGAAAACCTGCACGGCCACATTGCTGCCTTCAACCACCAAGCGAGGCCAGACCGCTGCGAGCAGGTCGCTGCGCGATATCGTGCGGCCTCCGCCTTCGACCAAGGCAATCAACAGGTCGACAGCACGCGAGCCCGCGAGAACTTCATGTCCATCACAGAAGAGCTTGCGCTGAGAGATGGATAACTCGAAGGGGCCGAATCGATAAGAAGAGTGCGAGGTGGAGAGATCCATGTTTTCCGTAGCAAGCAGCGTCAAGAAGGGGCAGTTGGGCTGCCACCCAGGTCTGATCGTGTCCGACGCTGACCGCTTCTATAGCTTGGCCACTCGTTGACCGGCCCGCCACATCGCTTTGCCTCGCGCTCACGTCCTTAACGCGACACTACCCCTCCCACTTCCCGTCTTCGCTTGCCCGACGCTCTTGTGGGGACAGAGCCCAAAGCTCAGCGCACCGAGTTGTAGTCGACCGGCACCCAGCCGTAGCCTTTGCCTTCAATCCGCAGGTGGCCCAAGCCAGGGAAAGGAAGGTGCGCGCTTCCAATCAGGTAGCCTGCTTTGGCTGCATCGGCATAGGCCTTTTTTCGCTGCGCTGCTGCGGCCTTGGAGTCGACGTCAAACGCGATCGTCACCGAAGGCTCCGGAAACTGAACGGCGGCCACATGTATCAGGTCACCCCACAACACCAGCTTCTGGCCCTTGGACTCGACCGAATAGATCGTGTGACCCGGCGTGTGGCCCGGTGCGGCGATCGCATTGATTCCGGGTGCAATCTCGGTGTTGCCCTTGAAGGGCTGGAATTTGCCGGCAGCGATATAGGGATTGATCGAGTCTTGCGCGCCCTGGAAAAAGCCTTTCTGCTCCTTCGGTGCCTTTGCCAAATTTTCTGCGCTGAGCCAGAAATCGGCATCGTGCTGGTCGGCACGCACGGTGGCGTTCGGGAAGGCCAGCTTGCCATCGGCAATCAAGCCGCCGATGTGATCGACATGCAGGTGGGTGATGACGATTTCGTCCACCTGTTCGGGCTGGTAGCCCGACGCCTTCAGATTCGTCAGCAGTCGGCCAAGCGATGGCCCGAACAGGCCAGCAGCCCCGGTATCGATCAATACCAGCTTGCTCCCGGTGTTGATGAGGTAAGCGTTGTCAGACGTGGGCACCGCCTCCTTCTCGAACGAGCGGGCCAACAACTGCTTGACCTGAGCGTGCGAGGTGTTGGTGAGCAAATCTTTCGGCGACAGGTCATTCACGCCATCAAGCAAGGCTGTGACCTCGAAGTCACCCAACATCAGCCGGTAATAGCCCGGCGCCTGGGTTTTGACTTGAGGGGCTGCCGCATAGGCCGCTGTGGTGAGCATCAAGAAGCCGCTGGTCAGCGCGATC
>CAHJWV010000382.1 GCA_903643055.1 Burkholderiales bacterium
TCACGAAGCCCTTTGATCCTGACGAGCTGGCGGCGCGCATGCGGGCCTTGCATCGGCGCTCGGTGGGCCGTGCCGCGGCGACTCTGCGCTGCGGCGATGTCGAAATCGACCCCGCTGCCCGCACCGTGCAGCGCGAAGGCCAGCCGATCGAACTGTCAGCGCGCGAATTCGCGGTCTTGCTGTCGTTGGTGGAAGTGCGGCCACGGGTGTTGTCGCGCCAGCAGATCGAGGCACGTCTGTATCACTGGGACGCCGCGTTGGAGAGCAACGCGATCGAGGTGCATGTTCATCACCTGCGCAAGAAGCTCGGCGAGACCATCATCCGGACCCTGCGCGGCGTGGGTTACTTCGTGGCGATAGACAGCGAGCCATGACGCTGCAGCGATCGCTGATGGGCCACTTGATGGCCTGGGTGCTTGGCGCCTTGGCTCTGGTGTGGGCCAGTTTTATCGTCGTCGGGTTTCGAACCGGTGTGCATGAAGCGGCCGAGTTGACGGACGGCCATCTGGCCAGCGTGGCGTCGCTGATGCTGCGCCAGCGCGATGGTCGCTTCATGGCCGGTGACGATGCCGTGCGGCGCTCCGATGCGGCGCTGCTGGACATGCGCAGCCACGATTATCAGCAGTCGATGAGCATCGTGGTGTGGGATGCCGATGGCCACGTGGTCACGCGTTCCGGCGAGGCGCCGCTGCCTGCGTTCAGCGACAGCGAAGGCTTCGACTCGATGTCGCTTGGTGATCCGCCGGCGGAGTGGCGAACCTTCTCGCGGTGGGATTCGCCAAGCCATGAGCGCAAGGTGATGGTGCTGCTGAGCGTGGCCGAGCGCGACGACTTGAGCGAAGACATCGCAGAGCAGATGGCGATGCCGGGCTTCTGGCTGTTGCCGGTGATTGCGCTGGCCTTGGGCTGGGCGATCTGGCGCGGTCTGCGGCCACTGCATGAGCTGTCCCGCGACGTGCTGGCGCTCGATGTGCATGAAGCGACACCGCTGCGCACGCACCACCCGCATCGCGAATTCAAGGCAATGATCGATTCGATCAACACCTTGCTGCAACGGCAATATGCAGCGTTGGTGCGCGAGCGCGAATTGGCAAGCGAGCTGGCGCATGAGCTGCGCACGCCCTTGGCATCGCTGACCTTGCATACGCGGCTGCTGGGCGGCGAACTAACGCCTCAGGAACGCGAACAGTCTTTGCTTCGCATCGAGCATGACGCGCAGCGTGCGGCGCATGTGCTGTCGCACCTGCTGTCACTTGCGCGCGCCAGCCGGACCGAGATGGCCGAGGCGGCCCAGCCCCTGGACTTGTCGCAGCTCGCTTCTCGCGTTGTGGCCGACTATGCGCAGGCGGCGGTCGATAACGACCATGAGCTGGCCTTGAGCGCAAGCTCGCCCTTCATGATCAGCGGCCATCCGGTGCTGCTGGAACTCGCGCTGCGCAACCTGATCGAGAATGCGCTCAGCCACACGCCGCGTGGCACTTTGGTTGAAGTGCAGATCGACAGCGATGCGCATTGGCTGCAAGTCTGTGATGACGGCCAGGAGAAGCGCGAAGATGCCAGCGGCGCGAGCGGCGCCGATCGAGGTGACGCCGCAGCCACAGCCACAGCCACAGCGTCGCTGGCTTCTCAGCATCACGTGCCATCACCGGCCGGCAACAGCCTGGCCTTGGGCCTTGGCCTCGGTCACCGCGTGGTCGAGAAAGTGGCCAGCATCCACAACGCCCGCTTCGCATCGGTCTCGCCGCCGGCAGGGTTCAGCGTCTGCTATCGCCTGTCTTTCGATGACGTTGGAGAATGGCCGGTTTCAACGCCCGTGGAGAACGCCGCATGAGCACCGATTGGGACAACCGGCAGTACCTCAAGTTTGCGGGCGAGCGCACCCGGCCGGCGCAGGAACTGCTGGCGCGCGTGCCGCTCGCGCAAGCGTCTCAGGTCGTCGATCTGGGCTGCGGGCCGGGCAATTCCACCGCGTTGTTGCACGGGCGCTGGCCGCAGGCGCGCGTCATCGGTGTCGATTCATCGACCGACATGCTGCAGGCCGCGCGGCGCGATCTGCCAACGCTGGAATGGGTGCAGGCCGACGTGTCGTCGTGGCAGCCGGAGCAGCCTGCCGATCTGCTGTTTGCGAATGCGGTCTTGCAATGGCTGCCGGATCACGCCGCCTTGTTCCCTTCGCTGCTGAAACGCCTGGCGCCTGGCGGTGTGCTCGCCGTTCAAATGCCTTGCAACCACGATGAGCCCAGCCACCGCTGGATGCGCGAACTGCCAGGCCCGTGGGCCAGCCGGACCCAAGCCGTGCGCCCGGGCCCGCGCGTTCATCGCGCGCAGGCCTATTACGACTGGCTTGCACCGCATGCGCGACAGGTCGACATTTGGCAAACGACGTATGAGCATGTGATGACCGATGCGGCTGCGATCGTCGAATGGGTCAAGGGCACCGGGCTGCGGCCTTATCTGGATGTGCTGGCCGCCGATGAGCGGGAGGCTTATCTCGCCGCCTACCTTGATCGCATCGCGCAGTCTTATCCAACGCGTGCCGATGGCAAGCGGCTGTTCCACTTTCCGCGGCTCTTCATCGTCGTGCGGACCTGAGTTTCTCTTTTGAATGTCAAATGGGGCATGGCGTCTGCCCCGTCCTACAGGCCGACAAGCGGCACGCCGATGGCAAGCTCGCTGCGGCTTGCTGATACTGGAATGATCGAAGCCCGGCGACAAGGACATGTCATGAATCCCCAGCCCTATACCGTTCATGTCGCGCAACACGTACTCGACGATCTGAAAGAGCGGCTGGTGCGAACCCGCTGGCCGGATGAGATCGATGACATCGGCTGGGATCAGGGCACGCCCGTGAGCTACTTGCAGTCGCTGTGCAGCTACTGGCAGGAGCAGTTCGATTGGCGCTTGCAAGAAGCGCGGCTCAGCGCCTTCAATCACTTCCGCGCTGACATCGATGGCATGGGCATCCACTTCATCCATCAGCGCGCCGCGCATCCGAATGCGGTGCCTTTGCTGCTGACGCACGGCTATCCCGATTCTTTTCTGCGCTTCCAGAAAATCATTCCGATGCTGGTCGACCCGGAAAGCTTTGGTGGCCGCGCCGAAGATGCCTTTCATGTGATCGTGCCGTCATTGCCCGGCTATGGATTTTCCGATCGGCCGAGCTTGCGCGGCCGGGCGACGCCCAATGCGATTGCCGATGTATGGGCCCAGCTGATGACCGGCTTGGGCTACGAACGCTTCGCGGCGCACGGTGGAGATTGGGGCAGCGTCGTCACTGAGCAGCTGGCGCTGCGAGATCGGAAGAGCGTCGTGTAGGGAA
>CAHJWV010000383.1 GCA_903643055.1 Burkholderiales bacterium
TGGCTCCAGTCGGCGCGCTGGCGCCGCTGCTGCGCTTCGTCGCGCTCCTTGGCCCACAGCTGCTCCAGTTGCTGTCGGCCCTGCTTGGCCACGGCAATCAGCTTGGCTTCGTCTTTGCGGTGCAGCGCCATCTCTTCAAGCAGTTCGATGCTGTGGCGCCGAAAGCGCAGCGCCAGGGTGCGCGCCTGGTGCGGCTGCAGCCCCATCAGCTCCAACACGCTGCGCGCACTCATCAAGGCAGAGTCGAGCGTTTCGCGCTCCACCAGCGTGACGCCGCGTTCGCGCAGGCCGTAATAGTGGGTCACGTTGCGCGCCCGGGCGACGATCTTCAAGTGAGGGAAGTGCGCCTGGGCAATGTCGACCAGCTTCAGGCTTTGCTCGATGTTGTCGATCGCCACCACCAGCACGCGGGCGCTGGCAGCGCCGGCAGTGCGCATCATGTCGAGCCGGGTCGCGTCGCCGTAGAACGCTGGCGAACCGAAGCGGCGCACCGTCTCCACCAGCTCGGCATCGTGGTCGAGCACCGTGGTCGGAATCTGGTTGGCAAACATCAGCCGGCCCACCACCTGGCCGTAACGGCCGAAGCCGGCAATGATGACCGGCGCGCTTTGTTGCTCGCTGAGCTCGGGCAGCGTGCTCTTCTTCTGCCGCGCCAGCAGCGGAATCCACCAGCGGTCGGCGGCCACCAGCAGCAAGGGCGTGAGCAGCATCGACAACGCGACCGAAGCTACCAGCAATGAGGAAGTCGGCGCGTCGATCACGCCGGCCTGCGACGCGGTCTGGAACACCACGAAGCCGAACTCGCCGCCTTGGGCCAGCAGGATGATGAACACCGGCCGCTCGGGTTTGGGCAGCGGCATCGCCCGGCCCATGCCCCACAGCACGAAGGCCTTCAGCGCGAACAAGGCCAATACGATCGCGGCAACCCGCACGGGTTGATGCATCACGACGGCAAAGTCGATGCTCATGCCCACGGCGATGAAAAACAGCCCGAGCAGCAGGCCTTTGAACGGCTCGATGTCGGTCTCGAGTTCGCGGCGGTATTCGCTTTCGGCCAGCAGCACGCCGGCGAGAAAGGCGCCCAGCGCCATCGACAGGCCCACCGCCTGCATCAGCGCAGCGGTCGCCACCACCAGCAGCAAGGCCGCGGCGGTGAAGATCTCTGGCGTGCGGCTGCGCGCGATCCAGCGCAGGGCCGGGCGCAGCAACAGCCGCCCGCCCAGCACGATGACGGCGATCATGCCGATCGCCTTGCCGGCGGCCAGCCAGGTGCCGGTGCTGTCGGGGCCGTTGTCGCCGACGACCAGCAGCGGCACCAGCGCCAGGATCGGGATCGCCGCGATGTCTTGCAGCAGCGCAACGCTGAGCAAGCTCTGGCCACCGGCGGTGGCCATCAGATTGCGCTCGGCCAGCACGCCCAGGCCAATGGCCGTTGACGACAGCGCCAGGCCCAGCGCACCGACCACCGCAATCGGCCCGCTGGCGCCGACGATTCGGGCCAGCCCGAACAGCAGCAGGGCCGATCCGAGCAGCTGTACGCTGCCCCAGCCGAAAATCGGCCGGCGCAGCGCCCACAGGCGCTTCGGCTCCAGTTCCAGGCCGACGAGAAACAGCATCAGCACGACGCCGAATTCGGCGAAGTGCAGCATGTCTTGCGGGTCGCTGACCAGGCGCAGGCCCCAGGGGCCGATCGCGATGCCGGCCACGAGGTAGCCGATGATCGAGCCGAGCCCGAGCTTCTTCGCCAAAGGCACCGCCACCACGGCCGCACCGAGATAAATCAGGCTGCCGGTCAGCCAGGAACTGTGTTCCATCAGGCGGCCTCGCTCGTTTCGTCGCGGGGGCGGGCGTGCGCCGGCACGATGCAGGCCGCGCAGGCTTCGAGTTCATCGAACTCCGGCCAGTCGGGGTAGCTTTTCAGCCGTTCGCTGTAGGTCTGTACATGGCTTTCCAGTTGAGCGGCGTCCAGCCGATGGGCGCCGTGCAGCAGCATCGGCGGCAGAAAGCGCATGCCGCACAGCGCGGCAGATTGTTCATAGGGCGGCAGGAATGCGTCGAAGTGATAGCGGTTGTGGCCTTGCGGGTGATAGGAGTCGTCGGAGCCGCCAGTGCTGGCCACGAGCCAGAGATCCTTTCCTTTCAGCGCTTCGCCATGCGGACCATAGGCCCAGCCGAAGCTCAGCACCTCGTCGACCCACAGCTTCATCAACGGCGGCATGTGATACCAGTGGATCGGGTGCTGCCACACCACCAGCGAGGCGTTGCGCAGCGCAGCCTGCTCGGCGGCGACATCGATCATGTAATCGGGATACAGCGCATAGAGATCACGCACCTGCACGCGGTCGATGCCGGCTGCGGCCTGCATCATTGCGAGGTTGATGCGAGATTGCTCCATCTGGGGATGGGCGGTCAGGATCAGGATGTCGGTTGTCGAAAGCATGGGGACACTGGTAGTCTTGATGGCGCGGTGGCGCCGCTGAGCCATGAAGGTAAAGAGGGCGAAGCCGCCTGAAGGCGCCCGTTAACATAACCGCAAACGGCTCGCCGGCCAGGCCGAGTGTCTTCTGCAGGGCCATGGGGCCCGCCCGCATCGCCCGAGCCGCAGGCGGCACAGCGGTGAATGGTTTCAGTGCATCCCATTTCAATGCATCCAAAAGGAGAACCGCATGCCCGTCATCGTGGTAGCCAATCCGAAGGGTGGTGTCGGCAAAAGCACCTTGTCGACGAACGTGGCGGGCTTGCTGGCCCGTGAGGGAACCGAGGTGTTGCTGGGTGACATCGACCCGCAACACTCCTCGCGAACCTGGTTGTCGCTGCGCCCGCCGGAGCTGCCGGTGATCACGCCGTGGGAGGTGGTGCCGGATGTGACCGTGCGCCCGCCCAAAGGCGCGAGCGTCGTGCTCGATACGCCTGCCGGCCTGCACGGTTATCAGCTGGATGAAGTGATGAAGATCGCCGACAAGGTGCTGGTGCCGCTGCAGCCGAGCATCTTCGACATCCACGCGACGCATGCCTTCCTGCAGGCCCTTATGGCTCGCCGGCACAGCCACAAGCTGCAGATCGGCGTGGTAGGCATGCGGCTGCGTGAAGGTACGATCTCGGCCGATCAGCTGCGCAACTTCCTCGGCACGATCGACCTGCCGGTCATCGCTTACCTCCGAGACACTCAAAACTATGTTCATCTCGCCGCGCACGGGCTGACGCTGTGGGATGTGGCGCCGAGCCGGGTCGAGCGTGACCTCGAGCAATGGCAACCCCTGATCGACTGGATCCATCAATGAACTCGATTGCGAAGCTGGTGGAGCTGCAGCACAGGATTGGCGAGGAGCTGGGTGCCAGCGGGTGGCAGACGATCACGCAAGACCGGATCCATGAATTCGCCAAAGCCACTGGCGACACACAGTGGATTCACGTCGATGCGCAACGCGCGTTGACCGGCCCGTTCGGTACCACCATCGCGCATGG
>CAHJWV010000384.1 GCA_903643055.1 Burkholderiales bacterium
ATCTGGGCCGAGGTGCTGGGTGTCGCGCAGGTCGGGCGGCAGGATCACTTCTTCGAGCTGGGCGGGCATTCGCTGCTCTTGCTGCAGATGCACCGCCGCCTCGCGCAGCAGCTCGATGCACGGCCCGCAGTGGTCGATCTCTTCAAGTACACGACGGTCGAAAGGCTGGCCACTCATCTGAGCGCATTGCAGACGGGCAGCACACCGGTGCCCGCCTCGACCCAGCAGGCCGATGAGCGCGCGAAACGCCAGCGCGCGACCTTCCTGCCCCGCAAGACTCCCTCACGGAACCGCGCATGAACGCCCACGACGACGCCAGCGACGTCTTTGATTCCACCGGTGCCGAGATCGCGATCATCGGCATGGCTGGCCGCTTTCCGGGTGCCGACGATGTCGATGCCTTCTGGTCGCGCATCCGCGCTGGCGTCGAGTCGGTCACGCACTTCAGCAGCGAAGCGATGGCGGCGCGCGGCGTGCCGGCCGAATTGCTGGCCGACCCGGCGCATGTGAAGTCGGGCATGGTGCTCGATGGCATGGACCGCTTCGATGCCGGCTACTTTGGCTACACGCCGCGCGATGTCGAGCAGCTCGACCCGCAGCAGCGCGTCTTCCTCGAAACCGCCGTGCAGGCGCTCGACCATGCGGGCTATGGCGATGCCGCGCAGGCCGGCCTGACGTGCGTCTTTGCCGGCTGCGGCGCCAACGCTTATCTGCTGCGCCATCTGCTGCCGTCCGTGCGCCGCGATGCGCATGACATCTCGGCGCTGATCGGGCTGATGAACGGCAATGACAAAGATTCGCTCGCTACCCGGCTGGCCTACAAGCTTGATTTGCGCGGCCCGGCGGTCACGGTGCAGACGGCCTGTTCGACCTCGCTGGTCGCGGTGCATCTGGCCTGCCGCAGCCTGCTGAACCACGAGGCCGATACCGCGCTGGCCGGTGGCGTGTGGCTGAACCTGATGCAGCACGGCGGCTACCGCCATCAAGCCGGTTCGATCCTTTCACCCGATGGCCATTGCCGTGCCTTCGATGCCGATGCGGCCGGCACGGTGATCGGCAGCGGCGCCGGGCTGGTGGTGCTGAAGCGGCTGGCCGATGCGCTGGCCGATGGCGACACCATCCATGCGGTGATCAAGGGCTCGGCGCTGAACAACGACGGTGCGGCCAAGGTGGGCTACACCGCGCCCAGCATCGACGGGCAGGCCGAGGTGATTTTGGCGGCGCAGGCGATGGCCGAAGTGCCACCGGACAGCATCGGCTACATCGAAGCCCACGGCACCGGCACCACGCTGGGCGACCCGATCGAGATCGCCGCGCTGACGCAAGCCTTTCGCGCGGGCGGCAGCACCGCGACCGGCCACTGCGCGATCGGCTCGGTCAAGACCAACATCGGCCACCTCGACGCGGCCGCGGGCGTGGCCGGCTTGATCAAGGCGGTGATGGCCTTGAAGCACCGCACGCTGCCCCCCAGCCTGAACTTCAAGCGCCCGAATCCGCAAATCGATTTCGCCACCAGCCCTTTCTATGTCAACACCGAGGCGCGGCCTTGGCCGGCGGGCGAGACGCCGCGCCGCGCCGGCGTCAGCTCGTTCGGCATGGGCGGCACCAACGTGCATGTGGTGCTGCAGGAAGCCCCGGCCGAAGCCGTGTTCGCACGGCCGGTGGATCGCACCGAGCTGCTGACTGTGTCAGCCCGCAGCGCCGAGGCTTTGGAGACCGCATTGGTGCAACTGGCGGCCCGGTTGCATCAGTTTGCCGGGCAGCCGTCGGCCCCTGCGTCCGATGGGGCTCCGGTGGCTGCACCGTCTTTGCGCGACATCGCCCACACCTTGCGCGTGGGCCGCCGCCGCTTTGACCATCGCGCGGCGGTGTTGGCCAACACCACCACGCAAGCCGCGCAGCGCCTGCGCGAACGGCCGGCCGATGCCTTTTTCAGCGGCCAGCGCGGCGCGCAGCGGCCGAGCGTCGCCTTCCTGTTCCCCGGCCAGGGCGCGCAGCACCTGGCGATGGGCCAGGCGCTGTACCAACGTGAGCCGGTGTTCCGCGCAGAGTTCGATATCTGCTGCGAGCTGCTGGTGCCACTCGGGCTCGATCTGCGCCCATCCTTGTGGGCTGAAGACGGATCGAACGAAGAAGCCGCCGCGCGCCTGAACGAAACCGAGCTGACGCAGCCCGCGCTGTTCGCGATCGAATACGCGCTGGCCCGCTTGTGGATGAGCCGCGGTGTGCATCCCGATGTGATGTTAGGCCACAGCATCGGTGAATACGTCGCCGCCTGCCTGGCCGGCGTGTTCAGTCTGCAAGACGCCTTGCCGCTGATCGCTGCGCGCGGCCGGCTGCTGCAGGGCACGGCAGCGGGCGCGATGTTGAGCGTGGGCTTGCCGGAGGCGCAATTGCAAGCCTGGCTGCAGGCCGGCTGCGATCTGGCGGCGGTGAATGCCGAGGGCTTGTGCGTGCTGTCGGGTTCGCCACAGGCGATCGCCGCCGCGCAGCGCGGCCTTGAAGCCCAGGGCGTCGCGGCGCGGCCATTGCATGTGACGCGCGCCTTCCATTCGGCGCAGGTCGAACCGGTGCTTGCCGAGTTCGAAGCCTTGCTGAAGCGGGTGAGCTTGTCGCCGCCGAAGATTCCGTTCATCTCCAACCTCAGCGGCCAGCTGATCACCGCAGCCGAGGCCACCCGCCCGGCTTATTGGGTTCAGCATCTGCGCGCACCGGTGCGCTTTGCCGACGGCTTGGGCACGCTGCTGGCGCAGCCCGGCCGTGTGTTGCTGGAGGTGGGACCGGGCGAGAGCTTGAGCACGCTGGCCCGGCGGCACCCGATGGCGGCCTCCGGCGCGCACCGGGTGCTGGCCTCGCAATGCCACCCGCAACGCCGCGACGCGAATGCCGCGCAGTTCGACCGCTGCTGCGCTCAGTTGTGGATTGCCGGCATCGACACGCAGCCCGTGGCCGATGCCTTGCCATCGCCACGCCGCGTGCCGCTGCCGAGCTATCCGTTTGAGCGCCAGTCGTACTGGATCGATGCGCCTGCGGCAGGTCATGTGGAGGTGCCTGCGGCACGCAAGGCGGCGCCATTCGCTGCGCCAAGCGTTGACACAGTCAAGCCGCGCCTGCTCACGGATTGGCTGCTCGCGCCGCACTGGGCCCGCAGCAAGCCGCTGCCTGCCGCAACGGCGGTAACGGCGGTAACGACGGTAACGGATGTTGCCCGATCCACGCTGATCCTCGGTGATGCGCAAGGCCTC
>CAHJWV010000385.1 GCA_903643055.1 Burkholderiales bacterium
CTTCACCTCGCGCAACCCGTTGGCCTTACGCCAGAGACCCGCCCTGCTTCGATGGCCATCGCGCCAGCCGCCGGCCGCGCCCTGCCCCGCCCGCTCCAGGCGGGCGACTCGCCGGCATCGGCCACGCGCTGACGCCGCCCACCATGTGGTTCACACGCGTCTCGATCGGCAACCCGGTGATGGCCACGATGGTCATGCTGGCCTTTGTCGTGCTCGGCCTGTTCAGCTACCAGCGCCTGTCGGTCGACCAGTTCCCGAACATCGACTTTCCGACCGTCGTCGTCGCGATGGACTATCCCGGCGCCTCGCCGGAGATCGTCGAGAGCGAGGTCACGAAGAAGATCGAAGAAGCCGTCAACACCGTGGCCGGCATCAACTCGCTGTACTCGCGTTCCTACGAAGGTACCTCGGTCGTCATCATCGAGTTCAACCTCGATGTCGATGGGCGCAAGGCCGCCGACGATGTGCGCGAGAAGGTCTCGCTGATCCGCCCGCTGCTGCGCGATGAGGTCAAGGAGCCGCGCATCTCGCGCTTCGATCCGCAAAGCGTGCCGATCTTCAACGTCGCGGTGCTGTCCGATGAGGGCCAGGCCAAGCCGGGCACCGCGGCTGCACGCGGGGTCGCCCCTACCCCGCAAGAGCTAACGACCTGGGCCACGCAAGTGCTGCAAAAGCGCTTGGAGAACGTGCGTGGCGTCGGCTCGGTCAGCGTGGTCGGCGGCGTGTCGCGCCAGATCAATCTCTATGTGAAGCCGGCCGCGCTCGAAGCGCTGGGCTTGAGCGTCGATCAGGTCGTGGCCGCGGTGCGCAGCGAGAACCAGGAGCTGCCGATGGGCGCGATTCAGTCGCGCGACCAGGAGCGCGTCGTGCAGATCAATGCCCGGCTGAAACGGCCGGAAGACTTCCGCGAGATCGTCGTTGCGCGGCGCGGGCCGGGCAGTGGCAATGCGGTCAAGCTGTGGCAGGTGGCCGATGTCACCGACGGCCCGCAGGAGGTCGAAAGCCTCGCGCTCTACAACGGCCAGCGCACCGTGCTGCTGTCGGTGCAGAAGTCGCAAGGCGAGAACACCATTAGCGTCGTCGACGGCCTCAACAAGGCCCTGGCCGATTCGGCTGCGCTGCTGCCGCCAGGCGTGCGGGTCGAGGTCAACCGCGACAACTCGCGCTCGATTCGCGTCTCGGTGGCCAACGTCAAGCGCACGCTGTTCGAAGGCGCCGCGTTGACGGTGCTGATCGTGTTCCTGTTCCTGAACTCATGGCGCTCGACCGTCATCACCGGCCTGACCTTGCCGATCGCGCTGATCGGCACGTTTCTCTTCATGTACGTCTTCGGCTTCACGATCAACACCATCACGATGATGGCGCTGAGCTTGTGCGTCGGGCTGTTGATCGATGACGCCATCGTCGTGCGCGAGAACATCGTTCGCCATGTGCAGATGGGCAAGAGCGCGCACCAGGCCGCACTCGATGGCACCAACGAGATCGGCCTCGCGGTGCTGGCGACCACGCTGTCGATCGTCGCGGTGTTCCTGCCGATCGGCTTCATGGGCGGCATCGTCGGCAAGTTCTTCCATGAGTTCGGCCTGACCATCGTGGCCGCGGTGCTGATCTCGATGTTCGTCAGCTTCACGCTCGACCCGATGCTGTCCAGCATCTGGAACGATCCGCAGGCGCATGGTGGCCCTCGCCATGGCCCGCCGGTCACGCTGTACGACAAGACCATCGGCCGCGTCACGCACCTGTTCGATCGGCTGACCGAAGCCTTGTCGCGCGGCTATCAGGGCATTCTTCGCTGGGCGCTGGCGCACAAGCTGTCGACGCTGGGGTTGGCGCTGGCCACCTTCATCGGCAGCTTCTTCGTGATCCCGCTGCTCGGCGCCGAGTTCGTGCCGAAGGCCGACTTCTCCGAGACGCAGATCAACTTCTATACGCCGGTCGGCTCGTCGCTCGACGTGACCGAAGCGCGCGCCCGGCAGATCGATGCCACGCTGCGCGAGATGCCCGAGGTCAAGTACACCGTGACCACGATCAATAGCGGCCAGGCCGCCGGCAAGATCTATGGCTCGGTCTACATCCGCATGGTCGACCGCCAACTGCGCAACCGCAGCATCGACCAGATGAGCGTGCCGCTGCGCGAGCGCCTGGCCCGCATTCCCGGCATCACCGTCACCAACATCGGCCAGACCGACCTCGGCGGCGGCAAGAGCCTGCAGTTTTCGGTGCAAGGCAGCGACCTCGCCGAGCTCGAGCGCCTGTCGGCCTTGATCATGCCGAAGCTGCGCGACATTCCCGGCCTCGTCGACCTCGACAGCACGCTGAAGCCGAACAAGCCGACGGTGGCCATCGACGTGAAGCGCGACGCGGCGTCCGATGTCGGCCTCAACGTCAACGCGCTGTCGACCAGCCTGCGCACGCTGGTGGCCGGCACGACCGTGGGCAACTGGCGCGCGCCCGATGGCGAGAACTACGACGTCAACGTGCGCCTGACCCCCGGCACCCGCACCTCGATCGCCGACCTGCAGCGCCTGCCGATCAACGTCGCCCCCGGCAGCGATGGCGTGCCGCGCTCGGTGCGGCTGTCGCAGGTGGCCGACATCACCGCGTCGACCGGCCCGAACCAGATCAACCGCCGTGACCTGAACCGCGAGATCAACATCGACGCCAATGCCTTCGGCCGCAGCAGCGGCGACGTCGCGACCGAGATCCGCCGCGTGCTCGATGGCATCGACTGGCCACCCGGCTACCGCTACAGCTTTGGCGGCTCGACGAAGAACATGAACGAATCGTTCAACTACGCGATCGGTGCGCTGGGCCTGGCGGTCATCTTCATCTACATGATTCTTGCCAGCCAGTTCAAGAGCTTTCTGCAGCCGCTGGCGCTGATGAGCTCGCTGCCGCTGACGCTGATCGGCGTCGTGCTGACCTTGCTGATGTTTGGTTCGACCCTGAACATGTTCAGCATCATCGGCGTCGTGATGCTGATGGGCCTGGTGACGAAGAATGCGATCCTGCTGGTCGACTTCGCAATCCGCTCGCGCGAAGGCGGCACCCCAACCGCTACCGGCATGAACCGCGAAGAAGCGCTGCTGCATGCCGCTGAGGTTCGGCTGCGCCCCATTTTGATGACGACGCTGGCCATGATTTTCGGTATGGTGCCGCTGGCCTTCGCGCTGTCCGAAGGCTCCGAACAACGCGCCCCGATGGGCCAGGCCGTGATCGGCGGGGTGATCACCTCGTCGCTTCTGACGCTGGTCGTCGTGCCGGTGGTTTACTGTTATCTCGACGATCTGTCGGTGTGGCTGAAGCGAAAATTCGGCGCCGCGTCACCAGCCGGTCAGACACCTTCTTCCGCGGCCTGGACCGCCCCATAAAATGCGCCGCCGCTTTCACTCCCATCCCTTTTCTTGCAGCCGAGGCCCGCAGCCATGACCCATCCCGTCAATATCGAACAAGCCCGTTTCAACATGATCGAGCAGCAGATCCGGCCTTGGGATGTGCTGGACACCGGCATCCTCGCGCTGCTGGCCATCGTCAAGCGCGAAGATTTCGTGCCGGTGGCTTACCGCTCGATGGCCTTCTTCGATACCGAAGTGCCACTGCCGGCCACGGGCGAGTTGCAGCACATGCTGGCGCCGCGCGTCGAAGCGCGTCTGCTGCAGGAGCTGGATGTGCGCCGCCATGAGCGCGTGCTCGAAATCGGCGCCGGCTCGGGCTACATGGCGGCACTGCTGTCGCACAAGGCGCGCGAAGTCGTCACCGTCGAGATCGACCCGAAGCTGGCGCAGTTCGCAAGCAGCAACCTGAAGCGCGCCGGCATCTCGAACGTGCAGGTCATCGAAGGCGATGCCTCGAAGCGCCTGCCTTCGCCCGGCCCGTTTGACGTGATTGCGCTGTCGGGCTCGGTGGCCGCAGTGCCGCCATCCCTGTTGGCCGAGTTGAAGGTCGGCGGCCGGCTGACCGCCATCGTCGGCCAGGAGCCGGTGATGTGCGGTGTGCTGATCACCCGCGTCAGCGAGAAAGAGTTCAAGAGCATCAACCTCTTCGATCTCGTCGCGCCGCGCTTGTCGGGCTTCGAAGAACCTTCCCGCTTCCACTTCTGATGGAACAGCTGCCTGTGCGTGAGGTCAAGGCGCTGCTGGCCCGGCTCGGGCCGGGCAGCGACCCGGTGATCCTGGATGTGCGTGAGCCCTGGGAAGTGCACCTCGCCTCGCTGCAGCTCGATGGCGCGCGCACCGTCTGCATTCCGATGCAGCAGCTGCCGCAACGCTTGAGCGAGTTGCAGCCGTCACAGCCCATCCTCGGTTTGTGCCATCACGGCATACGCAGCCTGCAAGTCGTCGCATTCCTCGAACGCCAGGGCTATGAGCAGCTGTACAACATCGCCGGCGGCATCGATGCCTGGTCTCAGGAGGTCGATTCCTCCGTGCCCGCCTACTGACCGCCACCTGACTTTCCATCGAGTCACCCCACCAGAATTTTCATCGCAAGGAACGTTTCCATGTCTGCTGCCTCCTTCATCCGCCTGCCCAAGCTCAGCCTTCTGGCGATGGCTTGCGCCCTCAGCCTGGGGGCGTCACAGGCCCAGGCACAGAGCCTGACGGAGCTGTATGACACGGCCCGCAGCTACGACGCGGCTTACCTCGCGTCACGCGCGCTGGCCGAATCGGCGCAGGCCCGGGCCGACCAGATTCACGCGCTGCGCCGGCCCAGCCTCGGCTTGGCGCTGTCGGCCTCGCGCACGAAGGCCGTCTCGCCGACCGGTGAAACCAATGCGAGCGGGCCGGAGGCCAGCCTGAGCGGCCGCCAGAGCCTGTTCAACCGCGCCAACGACGTGACGATCGACCAAGCCGACCGCAGCGTCGAGGCGGCCCGCGCCGACCTCGAAACTGCCGAGCAGGAATTGATCGTGCGTGTGGCCCAGAACTACTTCGACGTGCTGGGCGCACAAGACACGTTGACCACCGCGCGGGCCAACAAGACGGCGATCTCCGAGCAACTGGCTTCGGCCAAGCGCAACTTCGAAGTCGGCACCGCCACGATCACCGACACCCGCGAAGCCCAGGCCCGCTACGACTTGTCGACCGCCCAGGAGATCGCGGCCGACAACGACCTGCGAACCAAGCGCATCGCGCTCGATCAACTGGTCGGCCGCATCAACGTGCAACCGCTGCCGCTGGCCACCCCGGTCGTGCTGCCTGCCATCCAGCCTAACAACGTGGAAGACTGGGTCGCGCAGACCGAGCAATCGCCTTCGGTTCGCAAGGCCGTGGTCGGCTATGAAGTCGCGAGGCTCGAAACCGAGAAGGCCCGCGCCGGCCACCTGCCGACACTCGATCTGACCGGTGGCTACAACCGTGGCCGTACCCATGCCGACGGTACGCAAGGCCAGCAAGGCTTCGACTATTCCGGCCCGACCCGCCAATCAAGCGTCGCGATCACGCTCAACGTGCCGCTCTTCGCTGGCTTCTCGGTACAAAACCGCATCAAGGAAACGCTGTCGCTTGAAGAGCAGGCCCGCAACAACCTCGACGCCGCACGCCGTGGTGTGGCCCAGGCCACGCGCCAGGTGTTCTTCGCCGCGCAATCCGGCCAGGCCCAGGTCGGCGCGCTCGAAGCCTCGGAGTCATCGAGCAAGCTGGCGCTGGAAGCCACGCAGCTCGGCTACAAGGTCGGCGTGCGCGTCAACCTCGATGTGCTGAATGCGCAGACCCAGCTCTTCACGACCCAGCGCGATCTGGCCAAGGCCCGCTACGACGTGCTGCTGGCCAACCTGCGGCTGCGCCAGGCGGCAGGCCAGTTGAAGGCGGCCGACATCGCGGCGGTGAACCAGGTGCTGGCGAAGTAAGCCAGCCGGTAGATAGGGAGGCGGTAAGGATGCCGCTCCTGCCATCGGCCGAGGGTCGATGGCTTAATCCTGGTGCCGCTCGGCGCCTGGGCTGTCACTGTGACTGTGTCATGCCGCCAGATGCGGCCTACATGTTGCCGTGCGTGCCGCCTTTGCGCTTCGCGAAGGCGGTGGCCAAGCCTTGGTTGCCACGGCCTGTCTTCGCCGCATCCTCCACGATGTGTTCAAGATTCCTCATCAGATTGTTCAGGCCATTGAAGCTGCTGAGTTCGGCATTCTGGTTGTGGCTGTAGTGACGGTCGCCCTGATTGTCGACCACCGCTTGCAGCCGTTGGGCCGGGTTGGCGTCAGGCGTCACGCGCCTGCACGCCGATTGCAGCTCCCCCATCAAGCCGACATGCTGCTGTGCGTGCCCGACGAAGTCATGCAATTCCGTCAGCGCCGCCGTCAGGCAATTTTGGGATGTCTTCCGATCTGGCCGGAATGAATAGCCTTGATGTTCGGCACCGGGCAGACCATCCTGCAGGGCCTGAAAACCGGCATGCACGCCGGGGCCCACCGGGCGCGTGAGGGCGACCGACTTCGAGTCGTGTTCAACGCCTGTTTCGTCATGAAAAGCGCCGTCCACCACAGGCGCGCCGGCGCCGACCAATGCACTCTGAAACAGGCCATCGGGTGAGAAACCGGTGGAGCGCCTAACGACCGTTCCATCGGGCAAGGTCGCTTTGGAATGAAGCAAGGTGTGGCCGGCATAGGCCGAACTGAGGGTGCCGACAAAACCCTGGTGGGAGCCCGCGTGCTCTGCTTGCGCCGCCCTTTGAAGCAACTCGAAACCGCCTTGCAACGGAGATCTCGCAGCAGCCAGGAGCGCCTTGCTGCTTCGTGGCGCGAGATAAGTCGCCGGCTGCATCGCGAACCCGATCTGACGCTGCGGCGACTTCGGCGCCAGGCCCGCCAC
>CAHJWV010000386.1 GCA_903643055.1 Burkholderiales bacterium
TCCTCGCCCAGGCCTTCGATCAGCGCTCGCGCCGAATCTTCCACATCGGCATGCACCACCGGCTCGATGCCCTTCGCACCATCGAGCGCCAGGTATTGGGCCCGCAGCGGGCGATCGGTCTGACTCTGCATCAACGCGGCGTAGAAAGCCAATTGGGTGTCTTCCAACGGCTGCTTGACCTGCTTGCGCAAGCCTTCGGCGCTGCCGGTCTTGTAGTCGATCAACTCGATTGCCGAGCCCGCTTCCAGCGGCAGCCGATCGGCGCGGTCGATGCGGCCATACAAAGCCACGCCACGCAGCGCCGCCGGCGAGGTCTGGTGCTCATGCTCGCCTTGCCACCACTGCGCACCGGCTGCATCGCGCTCATGCAGCCAGGTCACATAACGCGGTGCCAGCTCGGCAAAGCTCGCCGCATAGGGCAAGAAATCGGCATCGGCCAAGCCGAGAGCGGCCTGCTGCTGCAACGCGATCTCGTGCAGACGCGCGATCTCGATGTCCATCGATGCAGGCGCTTCGCGCTGCTGATGGAACTCGAACAGCACCGCATGCAGCCAGGTGCCGTAATCGCGCTTCTCGACTTCGGCGCCCAGCTCATCGGCATCGCGCAGGCGCAGCAATTGCAACGCGAAGAACCGATAAGGGCAGGCCCGCAAGGCTTCACACGCGCTGGCCGAAAGCCGCTCGGGCAACAGGTCGGCAGCCTGCGGCAAAGGCTTGGCCATCGGCGCTGGCATCACGGTTTGGATGACGCGGGCTTCAGCCGATTCAGCCAGGCGCCGGCCCGCCGCACGAAGTGCCAGCCGCTCGACCAACGGGCTGGCCGCAAGCGGCTCGCTGCCGTCCATGTGCCGATACAAAAGGTTGACGCGCGGCACCCGCATCGCATGCGAGAACGCCAATGTCTCGGCACGCCGCCGCTGCTCTGCACCGGGCAGCCCCAGCGCCACGGCCTGGGCATCGCTCAGCAGCGGATCGGGAGCGCCCGAAGCGCCGAGATGCCGATCATCAGCGCCCGGAAACACCAGTGCGGCAAACGGCCGCAGCATCACCCGCGCAAGCGGCGTGATCACGACCTCCGCGGTGTCTTCCGGCACGGGCGGCACGAACGACGCATCTTCCAGAACCCCATCGGCCCAGGCCACGAAGGCATCCAGGTCCATCGCGGTTTGGGCGGCCACAGCAGACAACCCGGCACCGCTCAAGCGCAAGGTCAGCAACACCTGCAGGCCCGCATCATCGGCCGCCAGCGCGGGCCAAGCTCCACTGGACTGCAAGGCTTCGCGCAGCAGAATCAGCCAGTTCGGCAACGGCAGGCGCGAGGGCTCGCTGAGCGAGGCCATCAGGCCAGCCACCCTCGCCCAGAAAGCCGCCGTGGTGGCGCTGAGCTGAGTCGCATCGATCGCGCTCGGGCGGCTCCAGCCGTGGCCGCGGCAAGCCTGCTCGAGTTCAGCGAGCGGGCGCCGCACATCCCCCAACTCGGGCCACGTCCTCGAACCGGCTTTCAGCCAATCGAGCAGCAGATCGGTCGATGACGTCGGCCCCGCCGCTTGCAGCAGGCTCATCACCTGAGCTGCCGCGCGGGTCGTTGACAGCTTCCAGCCGGTCTCGTCCTGCAACTGAACCTGTTGGCGCTCCAGCAATGCGCGTATGCGCCTGACCAGCACACGGTCTTGCGACACCAGCCCCACCGGCACATGACCGTCCCGCACATGCACGAGCACCTGTGCCGCCGCGCACTGAGCTTCGTGCTCGAAGGCGTGGCAAGGTGTCAGGCTGACATGCTCACCCCCTTCAAACAAGCGCTCGTCGGGCGGGTCACAGTCGATCAGCAGCCCGGGCAGATCGGACAAAGCCAACAGCTGTTCGGCCAACGGGTCGGTGCCTCCGGCACGCAGGACGATCCAGGCTGACGGCCGCAGTGAAAACAAGGCATCGCTGGCGGGGGTTGGGGCAAGCGCAGCCCATTCCATCGCCACGCGCGCCAGCAGCCGTTCGCTTGAGCCCGGGCCGCCGATTGGCGCAAGCAATTCACGCGCTGCCTCCCAATGGGCTTCTCGCGACGGCTCAGGCACGGCTGCTGCAGCGCGGGCCAAGGCATGCGCGGTGGTGACCAGGCTGGCCACGGATTCATTGAAAGCACGGGGATCGCGCTTGCGCCAATCCACCGCCCACTCCTGTGATTGAAGAAGCCGGGCCGCCGTCAAACGATCGGTTCCGGCGTCGAAGCTGAGTTGACCTTCGGTTGCGACCGCAGCGGGAGCCAGCGAGCGAGCCAGCGTCTGTGAGGTCTCGATACGCGGCATCCAACCCCCCGCCTGGATCCATGCGCGGCGCGCTGGCGGCAAATGTTGAGCAAACGGCACCAGAACCATCGCGTTGCGAATGGTGACCTTGTGCTGGTTGGCCCAATCACTGGCAGTGGCTACGATGCGCCCCCATTCCTCCCCATCGTTGCAGGCGTTTCGAAATAAAAATCGGGCTATCGACGCCATAGTCAGGATGAAGGTGGACCGAGGCACGGGCGCAAGGCCTTTGTGTCAAAATCATTTTGCCTTGCCGCTCAGATCGAGTGGTGTAAGCCATAGGACAAGACCATGAGCAGTGAATTGATCAAAAACACCACCGACGCATCGTTCGATGCCGACGTTCTTAAATCCACCAAGCCCGTCCTCGTGGACTATTGGGCCGAATGGTGCGGCCCTTGCAAAGCCATCGCGCCGATTCTCGATGAAGTTGCAAAGACCTACGACGGTCGCTTGCAGATCGCCAAGCTCAATGTCGATGACAACCGCGATGTGCCGGCCAAGTTCGGTATCCGTGGCATCCCGACCTTGATGATCTTCAAGGACGGCCAGCTTGCAGCGACCAAGGTTGGCGCCTTGACCAAAGCCCAGTTGACGGCCTTCGTCGACGGTCATCTATAATCAAACCAATCGCGGTGGAACCGGGTTGAGCCGCCAAGGCCCACCCAGACTCCACCGCCAGAAGTTTCCGCCACCACGCCCGATAGCGGCGCGCAGGTTCGGCACCCCACTCCAGCGTTTCGTTTTTTTCGTTCGCAAAGCGCGACTTCACACCGGCCATGGTCCGGGCGTGGATCCATCGCAACCCGGCACATGGCTTCGGCATGCCGTCATCACCCCAGGGTCATCGCCCATGCATCTGTCTGAACTGAAAGCGCTCCACGTCTCCGAACTCATCAAGATGGGTGAAGCGTTGGAGATCGAAAACGTCGCTCGCATGCGCAAGCAGGAGTTGATGTTTGCGATCATGAAAAAGCGCGCCAAAGGCGGAGAGCAAGTCTTCGGCGATGGGGTACTAGAGGTGCTGCCCGACGGCTTCGGCTTCCTGCGTGCGCCCGATGCCAGCTATATGGCATCGACCGACGACATCTACTTATCGCCCAGCCAGATTCGCCGCTTCAACCTGCATACCGGTGATGCGATCGAAGGCGAGGTTCGCGTCCCGAAAGACGGCGAACGCTACTTCGCGCTGGTCAAAGTCGATCGCGTCAATGAGCTGACGCCGGAGGAGAGCAAGCACAAGATCATGTTCGAGAACTTGACGCCCCTCTTTCCGAAAGAGGCCTTCAAGCTCGAGCGCGACATCAAGGGTGAAGAGAACATCACCAGCCGCATCATTGACCTGATTGCTCCGCTCGGCAAAGGCCAGCGGGCCTTGCTGGTCGCACCGCCCAAGAGCGGCAAGACGGTGATGATGCAGCACCTCGCGCATGCGATCGTCGCCAACCACCCCGACGTTTATCTGATCGTGTTGCTCGTTGACGAGCGCCCGGAAGAAGTGACCGAAATGCAGCGCACAGTGCGCGGTGAAGTCATCAGTTCCACGTTCGACGAACCGGCAGCCCGCCACGTCCAAGTGGCTGAAATGGTGATCGAGCGCGCCAAGCGTTTGGTCGAAATGAAGAAGGATGTGGTCATCCTGCTGGACTCGATCACCCGCTTGGCCCGTGCCTACAACAACGTGCTTCCCTCGTCCGGCAAGGTGCTGACGGGTGGTGTGGACGCCAGCGCCTTGCAGCGCCCGAAGCGCTTCTTCGGGGCGGCGCGCAACATCGAAGAAGGTGGTTCGCTGACCATCATCGGAACGGCGCTGGTCGATACCGGCAGCCGCATGGACGAAGTAATCTACGAAGAGTTCAAGGGCACTGGCAACTGCGAAATCCATTTGGATCGCCGCATGGCCGAGAAGCGCGTCTACCCATCGATCTTGCTCAACAAGTCGGGCACGCGCCGCGAAGAGTTGCTGCTCAAACCGGAGATCCTGCAAAAGACCTGGATCTTGCGCAAGCTGCTCTATCCAATGGATGAGATCGAGGCGATGGAATTCATTCTCGACAAGATGAAGTCCACGAAAAACAACCTGGACTTCTTCGACATGATGCGCCGCGGCGGCTGATTGGCGCGGTCTCAATACCTCATGTCATAATTGCGGGTTTACCGCATTCTGGAAAGTGCGCCGAATGGTTCGGCGTGGCTCCCGGGTCTCACAGCGAAGAGGTTTGCAATGAAAGAAGGCATCCATCCCAACTACCGCGACGTCTGCTTCGTGGATTTGTCGAATGGTTTCAAGTTCGTGACCCGCTCCTGCGCTCACAGCAAAGAATCCATCAAGCTCGAAGACGGCCGTGAAGTGCCGCTGTTCAAGCTCGAAACCACCAGCGAATCGCACCCCTTTTATACCGGTACCCAAAAGAGCGTCGACTCGCTGGGCGGCCGTGTCGAGAAGTTCCGCAACAAGTTTGCGCACCTCAAGAAATAAGCGACTCTCCGCTCACAGACAAAGGCAGCTTCGGCTGCCTTTTTTCTTGGCTTCGTTGCCTGGCTACAGCGACCGTGATGGCTGATGGGGCGATCGATTTATTTCCCCCTACAGCGTGCGTGTCGTCACGTTGCCATTCAAAGTTGCTGCATCATCGCCGGGTCAAAAACACCGTGATGCCTTGAACACTCCCAACCCCGCCCTCGTCACCGAACGCGCAGCCAAGCGCTTGCCGCGCATCGCTTTGTTGCTGCTTTGCGCCGCTTATCTGTTGCCCGGCCTGTTCGGCCGCGACCCCTGGAAAGCCGCCGACATCACCGCCTTCGGCTACATGGTGAACATCGCGCAAGGCCATACCGGCTGGCTGTCGCCCATGGTGGGCGGATTGCCGGCAGACGCCGCGCTGCTGCCGTATTGGCTCGGCGCCAGCGTCATCAAGCTGCTGACGCCATGGCTCTCGCCAGAGTTGGCCGCTCGCATTCCGTTCACGGTGTTGCTTGGGCTCACGCTCTTGTTGACCTGGTACAGCACCTATCACCTCGCCCGGACCGAAGCAGCCCAACCGGTGCCCTTTGCGTTCGGTGGTGAAGCCAGCCCGGTTGACTATGCAAGAGCGATTGCCGATGGAGCGCTGCTGGCGGTGATTGCAGCGCTCGGCCTGCTTCAACTGGGCCACGAGACCACGCCGGAACTCGTGCAACTGGCCAGCGTCTCGCTGCTGCTTTATTCGCTGGCCGCCAGCCCCTTTCGTGTTTGGCAAAGCAGGATCGCCGCGTTGTTGGCATTGCCAGCACTTGCAGCCAGCGGCGCACCCAGCATTGCGCTGCTGCTGTCCATCGCCGGCGCGCTGACTTGCATCCGGTCCAGCTACGCGCCCTCACGCCAGTTCTGGCCTTGGCTGGTCATGAGTGGCACCTTGGCGGCACTGGTTGCCACAAAGCTCAATGCCTGGGGTTGGCGTGTCGACAGCTATACCCAACTGAGCGACGTCTTCAGCCTCTTCCGCCTGTTCCTGTGGTTCCTGTGGCCCGTCTGGCCATTGGCAATGTGGACGCTGTGGCGTTGGCGCAAACACCTGCTGCACCGTCATATCTCGGTACCGCTCGGCTGCGCCTTGGTCAGCATGCTGGCCAGCGTCGTGATGGGTGGCTCCGACCGCGCATTGATGCTGGCCGTACCACCTCTCGCGGCATTGGCTGCGTTCGCATTGCCAACCTTGCACCGCGGCACCTCGGCAGCGATCGATTGGTTCTCGGTGTTTTTCTTCAGCGTCTCGGCGCTGGCGATCTGGGTCATCTACCTTTCCGTCTACACGGGGTATCCGGCGAAGCCTGCGGCCAATGTTTATCGCCTGGCACCGGGCTTCCTGCCATCGTTCTCAGTGCTGGCGCTGATTCTCGCGATCCTCGGCTCACTGGCCTGGATATGGCTTGTCTACTGGCGCACCGGCCGCAACCGGCACCCGCTGTGGAAGAGCATGGTGCTGCCAGCCAGTGGCGTCGCGCTGTGCTGGTTGCTGCTGATGACGCTGGCGCTGCCGATCTTCGATTACGCCCGCAGTTACCGGCCCTTGATCAATCGTGTTGCGCAATACGTGCCGCGCGACGTCTGCATCGCAGCGCCCGGCATGACCCGCGCGCAATTGGCCGCGCTGGAATATTTCGGTGATTTCCGCGTCGATGGCACGACCAGCGCAAGCGCCACCCGCTGTGAATTCCTGCTGCTGACCGAATCATTGCGCCAGCGCAAACCGGTCGAGCCCGGTTGG
Source organism: Burkholderiales bacterium (assembly GCA_903643055.1). The sequence continues at coordinate 6,551 of CAHJWV010000386.1, forward strand.
TTGCTGGTCGCGCGGGAGCTGCGTCCGTCTGACAAAGACGAGGTGATCGCAATCTATCGCCGCAACAGCGAAGACTTTCCGGATTCCTGATTGCGAGCGCCCGTCGGTTTGAGATGAGCAAGGCGGATCAAGGATCGGTCAGCCTGTCAACCCGCCCCGCAGATCATTGACCGAACGGCCCCAGAAGACCTTGGCCAATGACTGTGTCACGCACTGCCGACCTTACCGATCACTTCGCTGACAGCGCGTGATCGCTCGGCCTGAGACGGCGCGGGTCGGCGGCAGGTTCGATCAGCCGGACCCTGACCGCTGGAAAGATCAGGCTGAACTTTGAGCCATGGCCTGGCTCGCTGTGAATATCGAGTTCACCGCCGTGGCGCTGCACGACATGCTTGACGATCGACAAGCCCAGACCCGTGCCGCCTGTGTCGCGAGAGCGGCTGCCGTCGACGCGATAGAAGCGCTCAGTGAGCCGCGGAATGTGTTCACGGGCTACACCAATGCCGGTGTCGATCACGCTGATCTCACCCGAGCCATCGTCACGCAGTGACCAGCCAATCGAGATGCGCCCGCCTTCCGGCGTATAGCGAACGGCATTGGTCACGAGGTTGCCGATGGCGCTGATCAATTCGTTTTCGGTGCCTGCGATCTGCGCCGCATCGACATCGACCACACTCAGCTGGTGGCGCCCCATCGACAAGGCCGAGCCATCCGCATGCGCCTGCGTCAGCAGCTTGCTGACCGCAAGCCAACGATCGCTCGGCGGGCGCGGGCTGCCTTCGAGCTTGGCCAGGGTCAGCAGGTCATCGACCAATGTTTGCATGCGTTGCGTCTGCTGCGCCATCAAGCTCAGCACCCGCTTGCGCTCGGCTTCGGTCAAGGGCAGGTCACTCATCGTTTCGATGAAGCCCGACACCACGGTCAGCGGTGTTCGGATCTCGTGCGACACATTGGCGACAAAGTCGCGCCGCATGCCATCGGAACGCTCCCGCTCGGTGACGTCTTGCGACAGCACCAGCTTCAGCCCTTCGCCATAGGCACGCACGACCACCGACAAAGTGCCCCGGCCGCGCGGCTGGGGAATCAGCACATGCTCGCCGAATTCACCCGCCTGCAGATGAGCAACAAAGGCCGGCGCGCGCAACAGGTTGGTAACTCGCTGGCGGCGATCGCGCGTCGGGTCGAGACCGAAATGGTCGGCCGCCACCGAATTGCACCAATTGATGCGGTCACCCTCGTCGAGCAACAACATCCCGTTCGGCGAAGCTTCCATCGCCGAAAGAAATTCCGCCAGCCGCGTCTGCTCTTGGGCCATGCCGCGTTCGCGGGCACGGATCGAACGCTCGACCCGGTATCCGATCTCTCCCCAGAAGCCCTTATCACGCGGTGCCTGCCCCTCCTGCGAACCACTCAGCCAATGGATCAACCGGTGTCCCCGCAGGGTGTCGATCAGCGCGAGCAAGGTCACGCTGATGGCAGCGCCCAGCACCGCACTGAGCACCGGCGCATTGACCGGATTGCCCAGCAGATAACCCAGAAATCCTCCCAGCGCCACGGCCACCGCGCCGGCCAGGAATCGTGGCAGCAGCCAAGTCACCGGCCACATTCCTTCCATTCAGGCCGCATCACGCGGACAGGCTCTGCAGTTGCTGCGTCAGGCGATAACCTGCGCCGCGCACCGTCTCGATCATCTGCGAGCAATGCACCGGAGACAGCGCTTCGCGCAAGCGTTTCACATGCA
>CAHJWV010000387.1 GCA_903643055.1 Burkholderiales bacterium
AGGTGCTGCGCAACCAAAAAGCATTACTGAGTCAGTTGGGCCTGGGTTGACCAGCAAGCGCTGAGCCTGGCCCCGAAGCTGCCGTCAACCCCTCATCCCCGCCCTGTCAACCCTTACAGGGGCCGGCTGCTGTGCGCCGATCTGCAAGGTGTTTGCCATTACCATCGTTGCAAAGCAATGACGGTAAGCGCCGGTACGGCAGCGACTCGTCAGCATTCAGCGAATAGAGGGAGGAACTTGCGACGAGCAGACGCGGCACGCCATGAGCCTGCCCTTCCGCCGTGATCTCCCAAGTCAGGGAGTTCACCGTTGAGATTCAAGCAAACCCGCCGTCTGATGCGCTTCGCCTTCGTCAACGACGCGGCGTTGACCGACAAGTTCGTCATCGAACGCTTCAGCGGCAGCGAATACCTGTCGCGCGATTTCTCCTTCGACCTTGAGTTGCTGAGCGACGACCCTAACGTCGCGCTGGAAGACGTCCAGGGCCGGATGGTGGTGGTCAGCCTGGTGCGCACCGACGGTAGCCTGCGCCCCTTCACGGGCATCGTGCAGCGCTTCGTCTATGTCGACAGCGACATGACCGGTGTGCACAGCTACCAGGCCCACATCGTGCCGTGGCTGAGCTATGCCCACCTGCGCCGCGACTGCCGCCTGTTCCTCGACCAAAACCGCGAGCAGCAACTGGCGACCCTGCTCGAACCTTATCGCGACGTGGCCGATTGGCAATGGAAGGTCACCGGCGAGCTGCGCCAGCACACCATGTGCACTCAGTTCAACGAAACCGATCACAACTACTTGAGCTACCGGCTGGAGAGCGACGGCTACGTCACCCACTTCCATCACCGCGACGACGGCCACACCTGGACCATCCACGCCGACACCTTGAATGCCGACCCCATCGACGGCCCCGGCCCCGACGTGCGCTTCCACGCCGACAACGGCATCTCCTCCTCGCAAGACAGCATCACCCGCTGGACCCGCCATCGCGAATGGGGCGCATCAAGCATCGCCCTCAGCGGCTACGACTTCAAGAAGCCCACGCCCGCGCTCGTCAGCCTGCCCACGCTGGACCGGCAAGCGCACCTGCTGGCGCTGGAAAGCCACGAGTTCACCGGCAACTACGGCTACCTCAATGCCGCCGATGCTGACCGGCTCGCGCGCTTGCGCATGGAAGAAATCGAAGTGCGAGCCCAGCTGTACGAAGGCCACAGCACCAATCCATACCTCAGCGTGAACCGCTGGTTCCGCTTGGCCGGCACGCCGGGCGGGCGCATCGACGCCATCGGCAGCGACTTCGTCGTCAACCAAATCCACCACGAAGGCCAGAACAACTACCGCCAGGGCGCCGACCAGCCGGCCTTCTACAGGAACCGTTTCGTGTGCCATCCGCGCCAAACCCCATGGCGTCCCGGCCGAGGCTGGAACAGCACGCCGACCTGCGTCAGCACTCCGCAGACCGCCACCATCAGCGGGCGCGGCGGCATCGGCGCCATTGACGTCGATGAATACGGCCGCGTGCTGCTTCGCTTCCACTGGGACCGCGACGGGCGTTCCACCTGCCGCGCCCGGCTGATGACGGCCGCTGGCGGCGGCGAACACGGCCTGGCCGGCTACCCACGCATTGGCAGTGAGGCCGTCGTCATCTTCGAATCGGGCAACCCCGACCACCCCATCGTCACCGGGCTGGTCGCCAACCCCGAACGCATGCCACCGTGGAAACTGCCCGAGCAGGCCAACCTCAGCGGCCTGCGCAGCCGAGAGAACGCAGGCAACAGCGGCAACCGGCCCGGCGGGCGCAGCAACCACCTGGTGCTCGATGACACGCCCGAGCGGCTGCAAGTGCAAGCCCGCAGCGATCACCAGGCCAGCCAGCTGAGCCTGGGCCACATCACCCGCATCGAAGACACCCGTGGCCGCCAAGACGCACGCGGCCAGGGCTACGAATTGCGCACCGATGGGCATGGCGCCCACCGCGCCGCACTGGGCCTGTTGACCAGCACCGATGGCAGACCCAACGCCCAAGGCCACCTCACCGACCTGCGCGAACCGTTGCAGCGGCTGACCCAAGCGCAGAACCTGCACGACAGCCTGTCGCAAGCTGCGCAGACCGCAAAGGCCCACGACGGCAGCGACCAAGCCCCCGTGGTCGCCGCTCTCAACCAACAGGCCAACGAACTCCAAGGGACCGGCGGCAACCCGGCCCAAGGCGAATTCCCCGAGTTCAGCGCACCGCACATCCTGACCTCCAGCGCGGCCGGCATCCAGAGCACGGCCGAGCGCTCGACCCACATCGCGAGCAACGAGCACACCGCGATGACCAGCGGCGGGCACACCAGCATTGCCACCGGCAAGAGCCTGCTGGCCAGCGTCAAGGAACGCATTCGGCTGTTTGCCTACCAGGCCGGCATGAAGCTGGTTGCGGCCAGCGGCGACATCGACATCACCACCCTCAAGGACAGCATCAACCTGCTGGCCAAGCTGAACATCACGCAGACCGCCGATACCATCACCCTCAGCGCGAAGACCCGGCTCATCGTCAGCGGTGGCGGCAGCGGCACGGTCTGGGAAGCCGGCGGCATCCGCAGCAGCACCGCCGGCACCTGGACCGAGCATGCTGCCAGCTTCGCGATGAATGGACCGCAAGCGATGGGAACGCCGGGTCTGCCGCAGGCGGCGCCGTTGCCACTGGGCCAACTCGATCTGCTGAACCAATACATCAATACCGGCACCGGCCGCCTGCCCCAGGGCGTGCGCCAGGGCCAGTTCAAGGTGCTCGATGCCGAAGGCGGCACGCACGCCGGTTCGCTCGACAGCCAGGGCTTCCAGAGCGTGGCCCAAGTGCCAATGGGCATGGCCGAGGTGAGCTACGAACGCGATCCACGCGACCCCTGGGAAGGTGGCAGCTACCTCGGCGAAAACACCTGGCCCGCCGGTGCAAAGGCCGAAGCGGCATCGGCCTTACCGGATGGGCAGACCGCCGACACGGCCCACGGGATCGATGAACACTCGGTATCGGCCCCGGACAGCGCTGCATCGGCGCCCGATAGTGTGGTCAGTGCGCTCACCCCCGCTGACCTGGTTCATCACGCGGAAGCTGCTCAGCAGGCTTTGCAAGTAGCCCAGGTAGTCCAGCACGGTGGCCCACAGGCCGTGGCCCAGGCCACGCAGCTCGCTGCCGGTCAACTGACCCGCCAGACGCCCTCAGCCCTCACCACGCCGGTGATACCAACCCAGCCGACCGCTGAAGACCTCGTCCCGTTTGACTTGACGCGCTGACCTGACATGCAACCCATCCTCCCGCCCGACGAGCCGACTCCTGATCGCGAAGCGCAAACCGCAGTCGCCCCGCTGAACACCATCGATCCGGACGATGTGGCCGCGGCTTCGGGCAAGTTCGACCAATGGCTGCGCAGCATCAGCGGCGACTACGTGACGCTGGAGCGGCTGACGATGGTGGCGGGCAGCATCCCGGTGCTGGGCAATGTGATGGCGGCCATCGACGTCTTGCTCGACCTCGTCACTGTCGTTCAGAAGTACCTTAAAAAGCAGAGCGCCGACTTCCTCGACTGGGTCAGCCTGGGCATCAATCTGATCGGCATCATCCCGCTGCCGCCCACGATGGGTGCGGCCCGTATGACGCTGCGCCCTACGCTGCACCTGGTCAAACAACAAGCCCGCTCCGGCGTTCAGAACCTCAGCGAGTCGCTGGTGGCGGTGCTCGTCACCCACCTGAACGACAAACTGGCCGGCGAGATCGACACCTTCGCGCAGACCGCGATGAGCAAGCTGGGCGGCATCCTGCAAGACGCAGCCGCGCTGGCCGACCAGATGGCCGACGCGCTCATCGACGTGCTGCACCGCTGCCTGGGCGACAAGGCGCTGTTCGACGTGCCCAAGGTCGTGCCGCCAGCCACCGCACTGCACAACTCGCAAACGCAGACCACCTGGGCCGGCCTGCTCAGTGCTGCGGTGCGCATGCAAAAGCGCTCGGTCAACTTCGTGGCCCAGCACGCTGCACGCAGCCTGCCCGGCTCCGTGGAAGGCGGTGTGCGTGGCGTCATCACCTCGCTGACCGACGTCAAAGGCCGCTTCCGCGCTGCCTTGGTCGGCCTGGCCGACGAAAAAGCCCAGCAAAGCATCATGTGGCTTCTGCGCCGATTGCTCGATGCGGTGGCCCAGCGCAAGAAGACCCGCACCGCGATGGTCTCGGCCCACAAAGGCGCGCAGGTCGTGCATGAGCAACCCGGCCATGGCCTGGGCGCCATCGGGCATCAGGCCCCGGCCAAGGGCGACGCCAACGCCTGCAAGCTGTGCCCGGCGCCAGGCGGCACGAAGCACTCCATCAGCTTCGCCACCGGCGCCGAAACCTTCACTCACACCGACTTCGTGCTGGCTGCACCACTACCCATCGTGTGGAGCCGCACCTACCGCAGCCAGTTCATCGCGGGTGACCGCAACCCGCTGGGCGCGCGTTGGCTCAGCGCCTACGGCACCCGCATTGACGTTCGAGGCCGCGGCGCCAAGAGACAGCTTGTCTATCACGGCGCGGATGGTCGCAGCCACCGTTACCCCTGGCTGGAGAACGAGCAAAACCACCGCGACCCCATCGAAGAACTCACTGTGACCCGGCTCAGCGCAAGCCGACTGCAGCTGGCCTTCGGCAAGCCGATGCCGGCTGGCGAATCCTCCCCGTGGTGCGAGACCTATGAACTCGTGGATGCGCCAGCACCCGGCACCGAGCACGAATGCACTCAGCACTACCGATTGGTCACTCAGCAAGCACCAAACGGCCAATCCATTCAACTGCGCTATGACGAACACGGTCTGAGCGCGCTGCTCAGCCAGCAAGGCGATGAGACGCTTGCCGAGGTGCGGGTGGAATGCGACCCCGCCAGCGGTCAGGTGAAGCGCCTGTGGGAAGTGCGCGCCGCCGGTCCCGAGCAGTTGCAACCTTCCGAACGGCTGCTCGCCAGCTACACCCACGACGCGCACGGCGACCTCATTCAAGCCCAAGACGAGAACGGCGCGTGCTGGCAATACCGCTATCGCAACCACTTGGTGACGCGCTACACCGACCGCACCGGGCGCGGCATCCAGCTGCGCTACGACCACCACGGCGAAGAAGGTGACCCGCCGACCTTGCCCAAAGCCATTCGCGAATGGAGCGATGACGGCAGCTCAGATATGCGTCTGGAATGGGACGCCAACATCCGCCTGACCTATCTCACCGACGCGCTGGGCGGTGAGACCTGGATCTACTACGACATCTTGGGCTACACCTACCGCGTCATCCACCCGGACCAGGGTGAGGAATGGTTCTTCCGTGACGACGCGAAGAACGTCACGCGGCACATCCATGCCGATGGCAGTACCGATGACTACCGCTACGACGACACCGGCAACCTCATCCGCCACGTGCGCGCCGACGGCAGCGCAGTGCACTTCGAATACGACGCCAGCCACCGCGTGAGTGGCGTTCTCGACCCCGAGGGCAATGTATGGAAGCGGGACTACAACCCGCAAGGCCAGCTCAGTGAAGCGACCGACCCACTCGGCCACAAGACCGCCTATGCCTACGACCCGGCCGGGCGACTGAGCGAGACCACCGACGCCAAGGGCGGTAAAACGAAACTGGCCTACACCGCCACCGGGCAACTGGCAAGCTACACCGATTGCTCAGGGCGCACGACGCAGTGGGCCTATGACGAACGGGGCCGGTTGCAGCGGCGCACCGATGCCGCTGGCAACCAAACGACGTACCGCTACACCGCGCCCACTGCGGCGGCCCTGCAGGCAGCACAACAAGACCCACCCGCCAACTGGCCTGGACAGCTCGCCACCATCGTGCATGCCGATGACAGCGAGGAGCAATGGGTGCATGACGCCGAAGGCCGTCTGCTCAGCCATACCGATGCGCTCGAACGCTGCACCCGTTATGGCTATGACAGAGCGGGCCGCATCGCGCAACGCATCGATGCCCTGGGTCACACCTTGGCTTACCGCTGGGATGCCCTGGGTCGCTTGAGCGAGCTGCGCAACGAGAACGGCCAGCCTTACCGCTTCGCCTATGACCCGGTCGGGCGGGTGCTGGAGGAAGTGGGCTTCGATGGCCAGCGCACCGAATACCGCTACGCCGAAGCCACCGGCCTGCTGAGCGAGGTCATCGACGGCGCGCTCGTCACCCGCCTGAGCTTCGATGCGATGGGCCGCTTGAGCCGGCGGGTTGCTTGCGTCGCAGGCGGCACGGAGCAAACCGAACGCTTCGGCTATGACGCCCGCGGCCAACTGGGCGAGGCTCGCAACGCCGACGCACGGCTGCAGTACTTCTATGACGATGCGGGCAATCTGGTGCGTGAGCATCACCACTACCTCGCCCAAAACCGAACAGCGGTTTGGCAGCACCGCTACAACGAATTGAACCAGCGCATCGGCACCACACGGCCCGATGGTCATGCGCTGGAATGGCTGACCTATGGCTCAGGCCACGTGCATGGTTTGCTGCTCGACGGGGAAGAGGTGGTCGGGTTTGAGCGCGACGCGCTGCACCGCGAAATCCATCGCACGCAAGCCAATGGCATTGAGCAAGCCCAGCGCTATGACCCGATGGGCCGCCTGTTGGCGCAGCAGGTGGTGCATCGCAGTCATGCCCACCAGGGCGCGGCCGAGATGGGCCGAGGCGTGTTCCAGCTCGGGCCGGGCGTGCAACTCGGCCAAGCCGCAGCGGTGCTGCGCCGCTATGGCTATGACAAGGCGGGCCAGCTCGAACGCATTGAAGGCAACCGGCGCGGCCGCCTTGCTTATGTCTACGACCCGGTGGGCCGCTTGCTCTCGGCGCTCGGGGGCTACGGCGGCGAGCGCGAGACCTTCGCGTTTGATCCGGCGGGCAACATCCTTGCGGTGACGCCGGATGAGCTGCCGGAGGAAGGAAGAAGGAAGCCGCTGCCGAAGGTGCTCGACAACTTGCTGAAGGAGTACGCCGGCACAAGCTATGTCTACGACGAGCGTGGCAATCTCATCGAGCGACGGTACAACGGCCAGTTGAGCACTTACGCCTGGGACGGGTTCAACCGGATGACCGAGGCGGTCACCGAGCAAGGACGCACCTGCTATGCGTATGACCCGCTCGGTCGGCGCATTGCCAAGCGCACCGAGGTCGTGAAGTCGCTCGGCAGCGGCGAAATCGAGCTACCGCTCAGGCAGGATGTCAGCGAGACGGTGTACGGCTGGGATGGCGACACGCTTGCATTTGAGAGCCAGGGTGACGACTTCCGCGGGCACACGGTGCATTACGTGCATGAGGCCGGCAGCTTCGTGCCGCTGTTACAAGCGCGAAGGGCGAGCCGCATTCAACTCGCGCCGACGACTGACATTGCGGCGCTGCGGGCGAGCAACTTCGGCGAGTACGACATCGCGCTCGACCCGCTGTGGAATGGTGACCTCGACGCCGAGGCGGTACCGTTCCGAAAGGAAGAGATCGCCTTTTACCAGTGCGATCACCTCGGCACGCCGCAAGAGATGACCGACCACGAAGGTCGAGTCGCTTGGGAGGTTCGATACAAAGCTTGGGGAGAAGCGAAAGTCGCCATCAGCGAGGCGGCGAAAAGGGCCGGGCTGGCCAATCCGATTCGCTTCCAGGGGCAGTATCTGGATGATGAGACGGGGCTGCACTACAACCGGCATCGGTATTACGACCCGGTGAGCGGGCGGTTTATATCGAAGGACCCAATCGGACTTATAGGGGGATTTAACGAACATCTGTACGCAAATAATCCCGTTGCTTGGATTGATCCGCTGGGCTTATGCCCCAATGGCACTGCCACCGTCCACCACACAGCGGGAACTGAAGCCAATCCGTTCGGCCACTACACTGTAGAAACTGCCGATGGATCGCAAGTGGTCCACACTCACCAGGGTGTATTCGACAATGGGGGACGAACCGCAATATTGAGCAATCGCGGCAACGTTGGGTCATCCCAAGGAACCATAGCCCTGCCCAATGCAAAAGCCGCGCAGGCGTATCAGCGCAAGATGATGGGGCAGTATCTTGGGCCATACGACCGCAAGAGCAATAGCTGTGTTTCTCATGTCGCGGAGACCCTTCGCCAAGGGGGCTTGGACGTTCCGCATGACGCGAAGGGCGAGTTCAAAATGATTTCGAACATCGCAAGAGGTAAGTATGGGAATGATGGTGTGTGAGAGACACGGCCAGCAGTTGTTGGCTTTTACAGCCCCAAGAATAGCTGCGGCTCTTGAAGATTCAGCACGAATATCTGCGTTGGGTCCGATTCGAAAGATTTCGCTTAGCTATATGGACATCCCCGGACGCTACCTCGTCGATGATGAGTTTGTTGCGGACAACAATTTGCATGGCACTGGAGAAGGCCTGTCAGCGGAGCAGTCCGAAGCTGTGTTCGAAAGGCTCATTCCTGTTTGCAGCGAGTGCCTAGCTAAGCTTATCGAGGCTCGTGCCGACAAACCTTAATTTCCTGATCGATGGAGGTTCGACGAATCTGCAATAACCGTAGATCCGGTGCAAAGGGTGCCCAGAGCCTTCATGCAAATAAACAAAAGCCCACATGCAAACGCTTTGTGGGCTTTTTTGTGGGACAAAAACTTAAAAATCGCCTAAGTCATTGATTTTATTAGGCAAATGGAGGAGAGGGAGGGATTCGAACCCTCGGTACCTTACGGTACGCCTGATTTCGAGTCAGGTACATTCGACCACTCTGCCACCTCTCCGAATTCTGGTGCTCGGCGGGTCGTCCACCGAGTCGGGCATTCTAGCTCAGACTTTGAGCAATTCTTGCCCACCGAGATATGAACGCAACACTTCAGGCACGGTGATCGAGCCATCGGCGTTCTGATAGTTCTCCAGCACCGCCACCAAAGTGCGGCCCACCGCGAGGCCGGAGCCATTCAAGGTGTGCACGAGTTCATTCTTGCCCTGCGCGGTTTTCACCCGAGCTTGCATGCGCCGCGCCTGGAAGGCTTCACAGTTCGAGACCGAACTGATTTCGCGGTAGGTGTCTTGTGCAGGCAACCACACTTCGAGGTCATAGGTCTTGGTCGCGCTGAAGCCCATGTCACCAGTGCACAGCGTAATCACACGGTAAGGCAGGCGCAGCTTCTGCAGCACGGCTTCGGCATGACCTCGCATTTCTTCAAGCGCCTCATAGCTCTTGTCGGGGTGAACGATCTGCACCATCTCGACCTTGTCGAACTGATGCTGGCGAATCATGCCGCGCGTGTCGCGGCCGGCACTGCCCGCTTCGCTGCGGAAGCAGGGGCTGTGTGCCGTCAGTTTGATCGGCAGTTGATCGGCGGTCAGCACGCTGTCACGCACGCTGTTGGTCAATGAGATCTCGGAAGTCGAAATCAGATACTGCTCGGGCTGGCTTTCATCGCCACCTCGGCTGACCCAGAACATGTCTTCCTTGAACTTCGGCAGCTGGCCGGTGCCTTCCAGCACTTCGCGATTGACGATGTAGGGCGTGTAGCACTCGGTGTAACCATGCGCCTGGGTCTGCGTGTCGAGCATGAACTGCGCGAGCGCGCGGTGCAGGCGAGCAATCGGGCCCCGCAGAAAGCTGAAGCGTGAGCCCGAGAGCTTGGCGCCGGTATCGAAGTCAAGCCCCAAGGGTTGGCCGAGATCGACGTGGTCCTTGATCGGAAAGTCGAAAGTGCGCGGGCCTTTGCCGTCCGGGCTCCAGCGGTGCAATTCAACATTACCGGCTTCGTCAGCGCCATCGGGCACGCTGGCATGCGGCAGGTTGGGCACGCTCATCAGCAGGGTCGACAGCTCGGCCTGGATCACCTCCAACCGATCGGCGGAAGCCTTCAGCGTATCGCCCAAGCCACCGACCTCGGCCATCACCGCCGAGGTGTCTTCACCCTTGCCCTTGAGCTGGCCGATCTGCTTAGACAGGCTGTTGCGCCGCGCCTGCAGCTCTTCGGTCTGAATCTGGATCGCCTTGCGTTCCGACTCCAGCGACTGGAACCGATCGACATCCAGAAAGGACTGAGGTGACTTGCGCTTGTTCAGCGTGGCGATGACGCTGTCCAGATCTTTGCGCAGAAGTGTGATGTCGAGCATGACGGTGGCCGCAGCAGTACTGCGGATTCAAAAGACACGGGAGGCACGGATTGTAGGCAGGCACCAGCCGTCGGGCCACGGTCTCAGCGCCTGGTGCTGCACGCCTTGTTTTGGCGCCACATCGTGTGGCCTCGCTGTGTCGCCATGAGGCTGGACAGCCTCGCCACCAGCCGTGCCAGGCGTTCGGCCAAGCTCACTCGACCCGTAACCCCTTGGGCAACGGAAACTGCGTCGTCTCTTCGACACCCGGCATCTTGCGCACCGAGACCGCACCGAGCGAGCGCAATCGGCTGATCACTGCCTGCACCAAAATTTCAGGTGCCGACGCGCCGGCCGTCAACCCGACACGCCGCTTGCCTTCGAACCATTGCGGCTTCAGGTCTTCGGCCTGATCGACCATGTAGGCATCGGCACCGAGGCGCTCGCCAAGTTCACGCAGCCGATTGCTGTTGGAGCTGGTCGGGCTGCCGACAACGATCAACACATCGACCTGAGGCGCCAGCACCTTGACGGCGTCCTGGCGGTTTTGCGTGGCATAGCAGATGTCTTGCTGCTTCGGCTCACGCACCTTTGGAAAGCGGCGTTTGACTGCGCTGAGAATTTCAGCCGCGTCATCGACCGACAGCGTGGTCTGCGTCACCACCGCCAACTTGTCGGCCTGCGCCACCTGAACAGTCTCCACATCCTCCAGATCTTCGACGAGGTAGATGCCTTCGTTGAGCTGCCCCATCGTGCCTTCGACTTCTGGATGGCCCTTGTGGCCGATCATGATGAAGTCATAGCCTTCCTTGTGCAGCTTGGCGACTTCCACGTGCACCTTGGTGACCAAGGGACAGGTGGCGTCGAACACGCTGAAGCCGCGTTGGGTGGCTTCGGCCCGCACCGCCTGAGACACGCCATGCGCGCTATAGACCAGTGTGGAGCCCGGCGGCACCTCGGCCAGGTCTTCGATGAAGATCGCGCCCTTGGCCTTCAGGTCATTGACGACATAGGTGTTGTGAACGATCTCGTGGCGAACGTAAATTGGTGCCCCGAACTTCGTGAGCGCGCGCTCGACGATCTCGATCGCACGGTCAACCCCGGCGCAAAAGCCGCGCGGCTCGGCCAACAGCACCTCATCCAGCGTTTGCATGTTCTGCTCCATCACAGCACCCCGATCAGATGCACTTCAAAGGTCACCGGTTGGCCGGCCAGCGGGTGGTTGAAGTCGAACAGCAACCAGTCGTCGCCGACCTCACGCACCACACCGGCATAGGCAGCCTGCCCGTCCGGCGTCGGGAACTGCACCACGTCGCCCACCGAATATTGCTCGTCGGGGTCGCCAAGTTCGTGCAGCAGCGCCAGTTTCACCCGCTGCAGCATCTCCGGATTGCGCTCGCCGAAGGCCTCACCGGCCGCCAGCTCGAACGAGGTGTGCGTACCCTCGGGCAGACCGATCAGGCGCGCCTCGACGGCCGGCGCCAGTTCGCCATTGCCCAGCGACAAGGTGGCCGGTTTGTCGGCAAAGGTGTTGATCAGATCGGCACCATCCGCGCCGCTGAGGCGGTAGTGCAAGGTCAGGAACGAGCCCTGTTGAACGTGGTTCAAAGAAATTCCCGGTTGTGACACTTGGAAGAAACTGCACCGAGCGTGGTGCGGAATTCTTCGGCGCATCCTTATAGACTGGACTGAATTTTAGGTGCCGCTGCGGCCCTCCGACGCCATGTCGATCAAAGACCTTCCCATCGATGCCCGCCCGCGGGAAAAGCTACTGGCGCGCGGCCCCTCGGCGTTGGCCGATGCCGAACTGATCGCGTTGCTGCTTCGCACCGGCATGAAAGGCCGGCCGGTGCTGCAACTGTCGCAAGACCTGCTCCATGCCTTCGGTGGGCTTTCCGGCCTGCTGCACGCTGAACCCGCCGACCTGAAACGCATCAAAGGCCTGGGGCCGGCCAAGCGTGCCGAGATCAGCGCAGTGATGGAGCTCGCACGGCGATCGCTCGCGCAAGAGTTGATGCAGCGGCCGTTGTTCGATTCGCCCGAGCGCGTGAAGGAATATCTGCGCCTTCACATTGGCGCGCGGGGCCATGAGGTGTTCGTCGTGCTGTTTCTGGATGCGCAAAATCGCTTGATCAAGTTCGAAGAAATGTTCCGTGGCACGCTGACCCAAACCAGCGTCTATCCGCGCGAAGTGTTGAAGCGATCGCTCGACCTTGGCGCCGCCGCGGTGGTGCTGGCGCACAACCACCCGTCGGGTGCGGCCGAGCCGTCCAAGGCCGATGAATATCTGACACAGACATTGAAGACCGCACTCGCACTGATCGACGTTCGGGTGCTCGATCATTTGGTCGTCGGCCATGCAGACGTGGTGTCGTTTGCCGAGCGGGGTTTGATGTGAAGCCGCGCCTGACCGCCCACGCCCTGGAAGACCTGGGCGAGCTGAAGGCTGCGCTGCAAAAGGCGCAGCGCGAAGCGCAGGAACGCGAACAGCGGCAGCGCGAGGAAGAGGCCCGCCTGCGGCGTGAGCGCAACTTGTTCGTGCTCACGGTCGGGGCGGTCCACGCGTTGCCCGACCCTCGCCGTGCCACGCTGAACCGCGAGCCGCCCGCGCCGGAACCTCGGCAGCGACAACGTGACGAGCAAGCGGCGCTGCGTGAAACGATCTCCGATGAATTCGACGTCGATTCGCTGCTCGAAACCGATGAAGCCTTGTCGTACCGGCGTGACGACATCGGGTTAGGCGTGGTGCGCAAGCTGCGGCGTGGCGGATGGACGATCCAGGCGCAAATCGACCTGCACGGCTTGCGCCGCGACGAAGCGCGCGAACAGCTGGCCGCCTTCCTGCGCGAAGCCATGGTGCGCGACTTGCGCTGCGTGCGCGTGGTCCATGGCAAGGGCAATGGCTCGCCAGGCCGCGAACCGGTGCTGAAGTCCAAGGTCAGAAGCTGGCTGGTGCAAAAGCAGGAGGTGCTGGCCTTTGTGCAGGCGCGTGGCTCCGAAGGTGGGGCGGGTGCGCTGATCGTGTTGCTGAGGCCGGCCCAGGCCCATTTACCGAGGCATCAACAGTCATAGCGGATCGCTCCCCACTTCAGGCGGAATCTCGCCGCCCAGCAAAGGCAGCGGCTCAAGCGCCGTGCTGGTTGCGCATCCAATCGGCCGTTTTGAAGAAAGACGCCTGAAGGCGGGTAATCAACGCGGGATCGAGTTCAACCTCGTCCATGGCCTCCTTCATGCACGCCAACCATTGGTCGCGGGCGGCAATGCCGATCGCAAACGGCATGTGACGAGCGCGCAGAAACGGATGGCCGAAACGGTCTTCGTAATGCGGCGGGCCGCCGAGCCAGCCACACAAGAACCAGAAGAGCTTGTCGCGCGAACCCTCGAGGGTCGACGGGTGCATGGCGCGCAGTTCGGCAAAGCCCGGCTCCAGATCCATCAGGTCATAGAAGCGATCGACCAGCCCACGCACGGCGGCTTCACCGCCCACCCAGGCAAAAGGAGATTCGGGCTTGGATGCCGGTTCAGGAATGGAAGTCATCGGCCTTCACATAACTTGGCAGCAACCGCCAGCACGCCCTTGGCGGCCTCGCAGCCCGGGAACAGCTCCAGCAGCAGCTGACGCTTCTGGACAGCTTCTCGCACGGCCGTGTCGATCGGGATTTCGCCCAGCAGTTGGAGTTTCAAACCTGCGCTGGGCGTGCTGAGCGACGGCACCACGAATTTGTCGACCACCTGCTGCAGCTGGGTGCGGATCATCCGCCCCTCGCCGCTGCGATTGATCTGGTTGACCAGCAGCGAAATCGAGCTGCGCTGCTGCTGCGTGGCAAGAACCTTGATCGTCGCGTAGGCATCGGTGAGAGAGGTCGGTTCGGGCGTGGCGACCACCAGCACTTCATCAGCCAATGACACGGCATAGAGCACGACATCCGAAATACCGGCGCCGGTATCGAGCAGGATGCGGTCATAGCGCGGCGCCACCGTCTCAATGATCTTCAGCAGCTGCTCGCGGATCTCGGCCGTCAGCCGCGAATATTCGACCAGGCCCGAACCCGCCAACAGCACCGAGAAGCCGCCGGGCGCAGGGAGGATGGCATCTTCGAGCGAGGCCTTACCAGTGAACACATCGTGCAGCGTGATCTTGGGAAACAGATTGAGCACGACATCGAGATTGGCCAGCCCCAAGTCGGCATCGAGCACCAGCACGCGCTCACCGCGACGAGCCAATGCTGCGGCCAGATTGGCTGAAATGAAGGTCTTTCCCACACCGCCCTTGCCGCTGGTCACGGCAAGGATGCGAGCACGCCGGCCGGTAGGGGCCGGCGCTGGCGCAGTGGGAGTGGTGGGCGTGGTCATTTACTCGATGTCCTGAAATTGGGAGCTACCGAACAGCATGCCTTTTTCTTCGGCGCTGACCAGCGATACCGGCGGCATTTCCAGGCAGGCCCGATTGCGGCCCTCGCTTTTGGCACGGTAGAGCTGCTGGTCGGCACGCTCTATCCATAACGGTGCCGACGAGCGCACCCATTGCGGCGCGAACGCGCCACCCAGGCTGATCGTGATCGACAAGGCTTGATTCGAAGCCACCAAGACCTCACGGCCCTCGACCTTGCGACGGATTCGTTCCGCCACGGTCTGGCCGAAGGTCGGCGGGCAATTGGGCAGAATGATCGCGAATTCTTCACCGCCGAAACGTGACACAGTGTCCATCGGCCGAATGCATTCCATCAACGATTTCGCCACCGACTGGATCACCAGGTCGCCAGCAGCATGGCCGTGGTTGTCATTGACGAGCTTGAAATGATCGATGTCGACCATCAACACCAGCGCCGGTTCGCCAGCGCGGGCCACACGATCGATCTCGCGTGCCAGCGCCAATTCGAAGTGGCGCCGATTCGCCAAGCCAGTAAGCGGATCACGGCTCGACAGATCACACAAGGCATCGACAAGGGCTTGCAGCCACGCGATGGAGCCGACTTCCAGCTGTTCGGGCAGATGCTGCCCGGATTGCGCAAGCAATTGCAGCGCAGCCCCCAGCCTGAGCTGAGAGGGGTTCGACGGTGCGGGGTTGCTGGACACTGAAGTGAGGGCGAGTTGCGGCGCAGTCTAGCAGTGGCTTTTGAAGGCGCAGCTCAAAAACAAGCGTCGGTTTACGTGGCATCTTCTGCATTTAACGCCACTCAAGGGCAGCAGA
>CAHJWV010000388.1 GCA_903643055.1 Burkholderiales bacterium
AGCTGATTGCTGGCCAGGCTCGACAGGTCCAGCACATCGTCGATCAGCGACAGCAGGTGTTCGCCGGCCAGCTGGATGTGCGCGATCTGGCCACGCTGGTTCGCCAGCAGGTTGCTGCCGTCGAGCTGCAGCAACTGCGCGAAGCCGAGCACCGCATTCAAGGGCGTGCGCAGCTCATGGCTCATGCGCGAAAGAAACTCCGACTTGGCCTGGCTCTCGCGTTGCGCCAGCTCCCGCTCGCGCCGGCCGGTCTCGGCGTTCTTGGCTTCGGTGATGTCCCAGTTCACGCCGATGCGCCGGCGCGGCCGGCCGGCTTCATCGGGCGCGATGTTCGAGCGCGAGGCCAGACAGCGCACCGTGCCGTCGGGCCACACGACGCGAAACTCGTAAGACGTGCTGTGCGGGATCATGACCGCTTCGCGCAAGACCTCGCTGACCCTTGGCGCGTCTGCCGGATGCACCATCGCCAGCCGCTCGATGGCCGTCGGCGCCTGGGCCGAGGGCTCCAGCCCGCGCAGCCGGAACATCGCTTCATCCCAGATCGCCGCGCCGGTATCGAGATGCCATTCCCAGGTGCCGACGCCGGCGCTGCGCGCCGCCAGCGCAATGCGCTCGTTGGCGCTGCGCAGCGCGGCCTCGGTGCGCACGCGCTCGGTCACGTCGATCGTGATGCCGAACAACGAGGCGCGGCCTTCACGCATCTCGCGCCGGGCGCGGCTGGCCAACCAGCGCACCTCGCCGTCCGGGCGCACGATGCGGTATTCATGCTCCTGGATGCCGGTGCTGTCGAGCGAGGCTTCGAACGCGGCACGCAGGCCCGCGCGGTCATCCGGGTGCACCAGTTCGTTGACCCATTCCTGCCGTGTCGGCCCGCCGAGTTCGGGCGATCGGCCGGTGATCTTGAACATCGGGTCGTTCCACTCGGTGTGGCCCGTCTTCGGGTTGCGGCCCCAGATGCCGACGCCTGCCGATGACGCAGCCGATTCCAAGCGCTGCGCTAACTCGCTGGCTTCACGCAGCTGCTCGACCTGGGTCGTGACATCCAGCCCGACGCCGATGAACTCGATCGGCGTGCCGTGCTCGTCATGGCGCAGCGCGCGGCGTGTCAGCACATAGACCCAGCTGCCGTTGGCATGCCGATAGCGGGCCTCCATGTCGACCGGCACCGCCGAGTGCAGCGCATGCTGCGCGGTGGCCACCACTTTCGCCAGATCGTCCGGGTGGATCAGCGACCGCACGAACTCCAGGTTCATGCCTTCCAGGCGCGGTCGCATGCCGAGAATGCGGAAGGCCGTGTCGTTGTAGAAGATCCGGTTATCGCGCAGGTCATGGCGCCAGATGCCGATGCGGCCCAGCTCGAGCGCCAGATTGAGTTGCTCGTCAGACTGATGCAGCGCTTCGGCCAGGCGATGGACCTCAGGGTCTTTCGTTGGCGTGCCTTGCTCCGAACGAACGGCGTGAGGCGGCGGAGGCTCGGCGTTCGATGGCGCTGGCGGCATCGGTCGTGGCTCAGCCGCTGTCATGTCTTTCAGCGCAAACAAGCGGGTGGCGCTTCCGATGCGCTCGGCCTGGCCCAGCCTGCGGATGCGCACCTGGCCGACTCGCGTGCGGCCTGCGTGATCGCGCCACGGCTGCCCTTCGAGTTCGATGTCTGCAGCGGGCGCAAGGCCGTTGATCTGGGCCCTCAGCGCTTCGCCCCAAAGGCTCGGGCAGGCCGGGACGATCAACAAAGACATCAGCGCCATGGCCAGCCGGGGGCGCTTGCACGGATGCGTCGCAGAGGCGACCCGGTGCCCGGTCGCCTGCTCGAAGCGGGCATTGGCCCAGACGACGCCGCCATCGTCATCCAGAAGGGCCAGCAGATCCGAGCTTGCATTGAGCAGCGCGCTCCAGCCGGCGGGAGCGGCTTTCACATGCGGTGCGTGGCGAGAGGGCATGGAGGCAGGTGATTGCGCGATGCAGTCTACTCGCGCCGAGGCTCCCGCCTTACCGTGTCAGCCCCGCCTCGCGAAGCCGGCAGCTTCAATCGGTCGCGACTTGCAGCACCAGCTTACCGAAGTTTTCGCCACTGAAGAGCTTCAGCAGCGATTCAGGGAAGGCGCCGACGCCACCCGTGACCACGTCTTCCTTGCTCTTGATGCGGCCTTCTTTCAGGTAGCCCGCCAGTTCGGCGACGGCCACGTGATAGCGGTCGGCGTAGTCGAACACCACCATGCCTTCCATGCGGGCACGGTTGATCAGCAGCGACAGATAGTTGGCCGGGCCTTTGACGCCCTGCGTGCTGTTGTACTGGCTGATTGCACCGCAGATCACGATGCGTGCGTGGCGGTTGATGCGGCCCAGCACCGCGTCCAGGATCTCGCCGCCAACGTTGTCGAAATAGACGTCAACGCCTTTCGGGCAGTGCGCTTTCAATGCTTCTTTGATGTCGCCGGCCTTGTAATCGATGCAGGCATCGAAGCCGAATTCGTTGACCACCCAATCGCACTTGGCTTGGCCGCCAGCGATGCCGACGACGCGCAAGCCCTTCAGCTTGGCAAGCTGGCCCACCGTCTGGCCGACCGCGCCGGCCGCACCCGACACGACCACCGTCTCGCCAGCCTTTGGCTGGCCGATGTCGAGCAGGCCGAAGTAGGCGGTCATGCCGGGCATGCCCAACACATTGAGCCACTGGGTGGCATGGGCTGCGCGAGTGTCGATCTTGTTCAGGCCGCCGCGCTTCAGGTCGGCTTCGGAGAGGGACGCATAAGATTGCACGCCCAGGCTGCCACTGACATGGTCACCGACGGCAAAGCCGGCGTTCTGCGACTCGACAACGACACCCACGCCGCCAGCACGCATGACCTCGCCGATGCCGACCGGGGGGATGTAGCTCTTGGAGTCGTTCATCCAGCCGCGCATTGCCGGGTCGAGCGACAGGTACTGTGTCTTGATCACGAGGCCGCCGGCGCTGGGCGCCTGTACAGGCTCTTCGGTGAAGCTCCAGTTGTCTCGTGTAGGCAGACCCTGAGGGCGTGTGGCCAATCGAACCTGGTGATTGGTGACGTTGGAAAGTGTGGACATCGGGTCTCCATCGAAGCGTTGTAACGATGCGCGAGATCGTAGCGCCCAGGGGCTACAGGGCGTGTCGCTTAAATGTCAACGCGGGCTGTCGGACCCATCCGACATGCAATGGCGCGACAGGCCGATGGGCGGGAGTGCTGTCCGGCCCTAAAGTTTCTTGGGTTGACAGCCGTTGGGCGTCTTCTGAATCCGAGGAACTGCAGCGTTATGAATCATCCAAGTTGGGCGGGCCTGTTCAAAGGCTTGGCGTTGAGCGCCGCGGCCGGCGTGATCGCGCTGGCCACGGTGTTCGCGTCACCGCCGGTGGAAAGCGTTCCGCAAGTCGATGCCCAGCGTTATGCCGGCACCTGGTATGAATTGGCGCGCATGCCGAACCGCTTTCAGGATCAATGCGTGGGTGACGTGACAGCTAGCTACCGGCCTTTGGCCGATGGTGCGCTCGAAGTCGTCAACCGTTGCCGCGAAGGCAGCAGCCGCTGGAGCGAGGTGGCTGGCCGGGCCGTGAAGGCCGATGAAAGCGGCAGCGGTGCGCGATGGAAGGTGAGCTTTTTGCCGCGCTGGCTGCAATGGCTGCCGGTCGCGCGCGGTGACTATTGGGTCGTGATGCTGGATGCCGACTACCGCTACGCCGTGGTCAGTGAGCCGGGGCGCAACTACCTGTGGGTGTTGTCGCGCCTGCCGACGATGGACGCGGCCACCTATGACTCGATCGTCAACCAACTCAAGGCGAAGGGCTACGCAGTTGAAAAGCTGGTTCGCACGCCGCACCGCTTGCCGACCGATGCGATGACCACGCCGAGCTTGCTTGCCTAGGCAAGTCGAGCCCCACAAAAAACAGTCAACAAAAATACCCAAAAAAAAACGCGGCCTGAGCCGCGTTTTCGTTGGTCGGTTAAGCCGACTTCAGAGCACGCGAATGTTCGCGGCCTGCAGGCCCTTTTGGCCTTGCTTGACTTCAAATTCGACGCGTTGGTTTTCCAACAAGGTCTTGAAGCCCGCGCCCTGGATGTCACGGAAGTGAGCAAACAGGTCAGCGCCGCCTGCATCTTGAGCGATGAAGCCGTAGCCCTTGCTCTCGTTGAACCACTTCACGGTAC
>CAHJWV010000389.1 GCA_903643055.1 Burkholderiales bacterium
TTCCGATCTCATGAATCAATCCTTGGCTTGCAGGCTCGATCAAACTGTATACACTTTTATGCACCGTGCCATCGTTTTTTAAAGGCTGACCGCCATGGGCAAACTGACCACGCATGTGCTCGACACGATGAACGGATGCCCGGCCGCTGGCTTGCGCGTCACGCTGTACCGCGTCGCGATTCAGCAAGGCGGCGACCCCGCGCCGATCCTGATCCGGCAACTGCTGTTGAACAGCGATGGCCGGGCCGAGGGGCCTTTGCTCGAGGGTGATGCCTTCGAGCCGGGGCGCTACCGGCTGGAGTTTCAGCTGGCGGCTTACTTCCGCGACAGGGGCGTCGTGCTGCCGGAGCCGGCGTTTCTGGAGGTGGTGCCGATCGACTTCGGCCTGGCCGACGCCACACAGCACTATCACGTGCCATTGCTCGCTAGCCCGTGGTCGTATTCCACTTATCGAGGCAGCTGAACTGTATACACAGTGAACCGGCGCCATCGACAAATGACGCGGCGATGAACTGAAAGGCGCATGAAAACCCGATGGATGCTTACCTCTTCGACTGGCTTAACCTGTTGCTGCGCTGGGGCCATGTGGTCACCGCGATCGCGTGGATTGGCTCCTCGTTTCACTTTGTCGGCCTCGACAGCAGCCTGACCCCACCGCGCGACGAAGCCGATCGCGACAAAGGCGTGGGCGGCGAACTGTGGTCGGTGCACGGCGGCGGCTTCTACCTTCAGCAAAAGTACCCGGTCTCGCCGAAGACCCTGCCCGAGCGGCTGCACTGGACGATGTGGCAGAGCTATGCCACCTGGCTGACGGGCTTCGCGTTGTTCACCGTGCTCTACCTTGTCAATGCCGGCAGCTTTCTGATCGACAAGCGCGTCTATGACTGGTCGCCCGCGGCGGCGGCGAGCACCTCACTGGTTTTTTTGCTGGCTTTCTGGGCGGTCTATGACGGCGTGTGCCGGGCGTTCGGCCGTGGCAAGCGTGGTGACGCGATCGTCGGCGGGCTGTTGCTGGCCTTCATCGTGTTCGCCTCATGGCTGGCTTGCCAGCTGTTCGCCGGCCGCGCCGCCTTCATGCTGGTGGGCGCGATGATCGCCACCGCGATGAGCGCCAACGTGCTGATGGTCATCATTCCCGTGCAGCGCAAGGTCGTGGCTGCGTTGCGTGCCGGCCTGCCGGTGGACCCGGCATTGGGCCAGCGCGGCAAGCAGCGCAGCGTGCACAACACCTATTTCACGCTGCCGGTGGTGGTCGCGATGCTCAGCAACCACTACGGCTTTCTGTATGACGGCCCACACAACTGGGTTGTTCTTGTCGTCATGATGTTAGGCAGCGCCTTGATGCGCCAGTCTTTCGTGCTTCGGCACAAAGCGATCGCCACCGGCCAGCCGGTGCAGTGGTCGTATGCGATCGTCGGCTGCCTGCTGGTGATGAGCGTGATCGCCGGGCTGTGGCCGGCGCCTGCACCGGTGGCAACCACGACGCCAGTCAGCTTCGCGCAGGTGCAGCAGGTGATCGCGCAGCGCTGCGTGATGTGCCACAACGCGCAACTCGCCAACAAGGGCGTGCAACTGCATACGCCGGAGCTGATCGCGAGGCACGCGCAGCCGATCTACCAGCAGGCCGTGCTGCTGAAGACCATGCCCTTGAACAACGCGACGCAGATCACCGATGCCGAGCGTGCGTTATTGAAGCGCTGGGTTGAAGACGGCGCGCTGCCGCGCTGAGCGCTGCATCCCTCAGGCCAGGTTCGGCTCCAAGCGCAGCAAGCCGACCAGGGGCAGCACCGAGGCCGAGAGGGTGGTCAAGGCGCACAGCATCAACAGGCCGGTGACCAGCGGATGATCGAGGCCGTCGGGGGCCGGGAATCTCTGGTTGAGCGTGGGCATCAGATGCCGCGGAACCATTCCACCGCGGTCGGCGGGATCAGGCCGACCACGCAGCCGAAGGCGACCTGTGGCACGCCGAGTGCGGGGGTCCAGCGGCGCAGGCTGGCCTTGAGGCGCGTGGTGTCAGCGGTCATTGCGGCCTGCGGAGGTGGTTTCCTTTTCGCGCATCAAGCTCAGGCACAGGTGCATCGCTTGATGGGTCTTGAACGGATCCCAGTGGCTGGTGGGCAGGTTGTGCAGCGTCTTGCAGGCGTGAAGCTCGGCTGCGGCATGCTGGAAGTCGGTGATTGATCGGGTGAAAACCGACATCACCAGCGCCCGGCCGGAAGGCGCCTCGCGCACCGCCTGATTGGCCAGCGCGACCGGGTCTTCGCCAGGGTCGTAGTAGCGCAGGCCGATCGCGGGGTACGGCGCTTCATTGCAGATCAGGTCGCTGAGGTCGTCGCAGCGCGCCATCAGCAGGTGCTGGTCATAGAACACATCGCTGCCACCGCTGGCATCTTCGGCACGGGAACGCGCGCCAGGCTCATTGGTGCCGATGTCGGTGGCGGGGTCCTCGGCCGCGCCGCGAACGAGCGCATCGGCGGCCTGGATCAAATGCCGTTCCAGCGCCTCGGCCATCGCGCGCGGCGCGAAGACCTTCTTCGTCGAGATGCAGCGATTGCCGCGGTCTTCGGTCGCGCCGGCGATGATGGCGGCGGCCGCAGCGGCTACGTCGGCATCGGGGTAGATGACCATCCCGGAGCGGCCGCTCCAATAAGGAATGGCCTTGTGTCGCGGCAGGAACGGCAGCGCACCATAGATGCGGCGGACCGTGTCGTCTTCGCCGAACACCACCGACTGATCGGCACGCGTGATGATGCGTTGCACGTGGGCACGATCGGCCTCGCGCGAGCTGTCGAAGGCCAGCAGGCTGGGCGCGCGGGCGCCGCGGCGGATCAGTTCGCGAACGAACAAATGGGCCGACAGCGGCTCGATGCTGCTCGGCTTCGCGATCACAGTGGCATCGGCCAGCATCGCATGCGACAGCGTCCACGGTGCGAGCGTGATCTCATCGCCGGCCAGCACCATCGCCGTCGTCAGCCCGCCGCTGTAGCACATACCGCCACGGATGAGCTGACCGGACGCATCGATCTCGCCGAGCGAAGCCACATACCGGGGCATGTCGGCCAGCCAGCCGTTGAACTTCTGCACCGAGGCGCGCATGTACTTGATCGGGCTGCCGGAGCGCTGTGCGATCTCCAGCAGGTCGGCATCGGTGATCCAGCTCGCATCGCGGCCGATGGCCGACAGGATGCCGATGACCTCGGGCAGCCGGTGCGGGCGGCGGCCCTGCAGTGATTTCAGCGCCAGCTGCACCTCGTGCTCGCTGGTCTCGGGCAGATCCCAGCTGCCGTTGTGGATGCGCTGCTGCGCCGGGCGGGTCTGGTTGTTGATGATGTTGTCGATGAGCATGGATTCGCCTTAACCTGCCGCACAGCCTTGCCGCAGGCGTTCTTTGTCGAGTACCCGCACGATGTGCTTCAGGCGTGGCGTGGCCCGCCCGCAGGCGCAAGGCGTGCTGACGAAGGTGGCTTCGTCGCCGACGATGTAGCGCAGGTAGCGGCTGCCGTGCTTCAGGCCCGTCACCAAAATGCGGCCCCGCTCGCCGTCTTCCACATGCGTGCCGTCCGGCCGCACGACCTCGGTGTAGGTGGCGCCCAGCAACAGGTGAAGGCCGTCCATCGCCTCGCATTCATAGGCCAGCGTGCCGACTTCGGAGCAGCCGAAGGTGTCGACGAACTGCGTGTGCGGTGCGCCGGCGGCATCGTTCGCATCCCACATGCGGCGGCGCAGGTCGTAGCGCGGGTTGTCGCGCCAGTTCGCTGCGGTGATTACGGTGCGGACCTTTTCGCCGAGGTAGTTGTCGAGGTCGACTTCCAGCAGCCCATCGAGCGTGATGCCTTTCTGCACCGCGCCTTCGGGCGTGTAGGGTGGCACCGACAAGGTATTGAAGCCACCCACTTCGCGCAGGCCGCGCCGCATCTGTTGCATCACGGCTTCTTCGCTCGACAGCGAGAAATGGCGATTTTCGACCGCGCAGCCCAGGCGGCTGAACGCGTCTTCATACACCTTGCCGGCGGTGTGGCCGTTGTTGAAGCAATGGAAGATGCGGCAGCGGTCGGCCGGCGGCACGTGATAGAGCACGCGTGCGGTCGCGGCGAGCGTGGCTTCCCAGTCGCTGGCGGTATAGAAAGAGATCTTCGGCCGGCCGGTCGAGCCGCTGGTGGTGAACTTCTTCGCCATCCGGT
>CAHJWV010000390.1 GCA_903643055.1 Burkholderiales bacterium
AGCAGCCACATCAGCAGGAAGAAGGCCATCATCGCCGTCACGAAGTCGGCGTACGCGATCTTCCACGCGCCGCCGTGGTGGGCGTGCGCGGTCTTCTTCACCCGCTTGATGATGATCGGCTGAAGTTTCTTGGTGCCGGGCGATGTGGCCATGATCAGTTCCTTTGGCCGCAGGCCATTGCGCAGGCGCGGCCCATTCCAGGAACACCGCGGAACCGGCTTCGCCGGGCCGCTGGTGTTGCCCCCGGCAGGGGGTGGGAGTCGCGACACGAAGTGCGCAGCGACCTGGGGGCGAGCGTCATTTCTTCTTCACGTGCGACTCGAGCTCGCTGAAGCTCGGCCGGTCGGTCGAGAACAGCACCTTGCGGCCGAACTCGATCGCGGTGGTCGGGTTGTAGCCCTGCATGCTGGCCAGCAGCGTGGTCTTGATGCACTGCAGTTCCTTGGAGCCGTCCTCGGCCTTCTGCTCGAGCAGGCCGCCGAAGGGCTCGACGATGCAGTACGCCATCAGGATGCCGAGGAAGGTCCCGACCAGCGCGGAGCCGATCATGGCGCCGAGCACCGCCGGCGGCTGGCCGACCGAGCCCATGGTGTTCACCACGCCGAGCACGGCGGCCACGATGCCGAAGGCCGGCAGGCCGCCGGCCAGGCGCGCGATGGCGGCGACCGGCGCGTGCTCTTCCTGGTGGTGCGTCTCGATCTCGCTGTCCATCAGCGCCTCGATCTCGTGCGCGTTGAGGTTGCCCGACACCATCATGCGCAGGTAGTCGGTGGTGAACTCGACCACGTGGTGGTCCTTGCCCACGGCCGCGTACTTCTGGAAGATCGCCGAATCCTGCGGCGCCTCGACGTCTTTCTCGATCGACATCAGGCCGTCCTTGCGCGCCTTCTGCAAAATGTCGTAGAGCAGCGCCATCAGTTCCATGTAGCGCGCCTTGGTGTACTTCGAACCCTTGAACGCGGTCGGCACCGCCTTCAGCGTGGCCTTGAGAACCTTCGGCTGGTTGTTGACGACGAAGGCGCCGATGGCACCGCCGCCGATCACCATCATCTCGATCGGCAACGCATGCAACACCACGCCGATGTTGCCGCCGTGGATGATGTAGCCGCCGAAGATGCAGCCCAGCGCGACGAGGTAACCGATGATGACGAACATGGGACGGCAGCAGCAATAGTCAGTTCAGGGCCTGTGGGTCGTGGCGGCAGGCGGTGCACCACGCGTGCCACGATTGGGCACGCGAAGCGCAGGTGGCGCTCCACGGAAAAGGGCCCCTAGTCGGGCCCTTATCGCGTCTTTGGCCAATCGCGGCCGCTCGCAGAATTCACTGCAAATGAATGCCGCCCGCCGCCGAACCCTTGCCCGCACGCGCCGGCGGCACGCACAGCCCGCAGACATAGTGCTTCGCGTTTTCGTACGGCTCGGTGACGAAGTGGCCACCGCACTTGCTGCATTTGGTCATCGCCAGCATGCTGTTCTCCATGAAGCGCACCAGGCGCCAGGCGCGCGTGATCGACAGTTGCGGCTCCAGCGCGCACGACGAGATCTGCTCGGTGTAGAGCTGGTAGGCCTTGATCAGCACGTCGACCGGTTCGAGGTCGCTGGTCTTGGCGAGGTAAGTGTGGATGTTCTGGAACAGCGAGGCATGGATGTTCGGCTGCCAGGTCAGGAACCAGTCGGTCGAGAAGGGCAGTTGCCCCTTCGACGGCGACTTGCCGGCGACTTCCTTGTACAGGCGCAGCAGCCGCTCGTAGGACAGTTCGGTTTCGCTTTCGAGCACCTGCAGGCGCGCGCCGAGTCCGATCAGGCTGACGGCGCGGCCGATCTGCCGCGAATCGCCGAGAACGCTTTTGGATGTGGCCATGGCCGTCGTGCCCGTCGCGTCTCAGGACTGGATGGATTCGGCGAAACGCCCCGCCATCACGATGCCGGCATGCAGCCGCGTGGTGGCGTCGTTGGCGGCGGCGCGGCCCTGCAGGTTGTGCTGCGTCAGCAGGCTCCAGACCATGTCGTCGTCGGCGCGGAAGCGGCACAGCAGCATGCTGCCCGAGGCGATCTTCATGATTTGCGCCGGCGACAAGGTGTCGATCAGGTCGGCCGATTCTTCGGACAGGCCGAGGCGGAACAGCGCTTGCGCCTTGTCGGCGCGGATCAGGCTCTGCGCCAGCATCAGATAGGTGAGATTGGCTTCGCGGATCTCGGCCAGAACTTGTTCACTCGTCATTTCGGTGGCTTTCGTAGGACAACGCCTCGTTTACGTTGCGTCGATTCTGACCGGTGTGACAAAAACTTTAATACGTAAACAACTGTTAACGGTGTCTCTCTCACGGTCGGATTTGTAGGCCTCCTGCCTACACCCAAAGTGTTCATGAATACTTCTTAATACATGCCCGCGCGGGTTGTGCCGTTGCGGCCGGTTCTTGAGGGTCGGTTACGAAAAATAAAAGTCTCAAGCGCAGCGACAGCCGAACCGAAAACCAACCCAACGGGCCGCGATCCATGCGATCCGCCAGGTGGCCAGTCTCTTTGCTGGCGTGACATTGGCAGCAATGCCGGATTTATTCAGCTTTAAAGGAGCTCTTCATGGCCTCGATCATCAACACCAACATCACTTCGCTGACCGCTCAGCGCAACCTGTCCTCCAGCCAGTCTTCGCTGGCCACGTCGATGCAGCGCCTGTCCTCGGGCCTGCGCATCAACAGCGCCAAGGACGACGCCGCCGGCCTCGCGATTTCCGAGCGCATGACCTCGCAGATCCGCGGCATGAACCAGGCCGTGCGCAACGCCAACGACGGCATCTCGCTGGCGCAGACCGCTGAAGGCGCGCTCGGCGAGATCGGCAACAACCTGCAGCGCATCCGCGAACTGGCCGTGCAATCGGCCAACGCGACCAATTCGTCGACCGACCGCACCGCGCTGAACGCCGAAGTGACGCAGCTGGTGTCGGAAATCGACCGCGTTTCGAAGCAGTCGGACTTCAACGGCACCAAGCTGCTCGACGGTTCGTTCACCAGCCAGCTGTTCCAGGTCGGCGCCAACGCGGGGCAGACCATCGGCGTCAACAAGATCGCCAACACCACGGCAGC
>CAHJWV010000391.1 GCA_903643055.1 Burkholderiales bacterium
GCTTCCGCTGCTGCCCTGCCTGTGGCTGGCGCTTTGCTGTGCGGGCGTCGCGCTCGCCTATGCGCGTCACGATGCCGGCTTTCTCCACAAGCGCGAGGGCGGCTTTCCTCTGTGGGTATGGGCGCTTTATGCGCCTTATCTGATCGGCTATCGAATCACCTGGCACGTGGTGCGCAGGTGCGGCGCGCCACCCTTCGAAGCCTTCGCTGATCGATTGTGGGTCGGCCGCCGGCTCGATGCACACGAAGCGCAAGCCTTGCCGCCAGGCTGCGCCGTGATCGACCTGGCCAGCGAGCTGAGCGCCACACCGACGCTGCGCGGCCGGCCCGGCCAGGCCTTCGCGCTGCTCGACTTGATGCCCCCGCCCGCCGAGCGCCTGGCCGAGATCGCCGATGCGATCGATGAACAATTGGCGCAAGGCCGCAGCGTCTATCTGCATTGCGCGATGGGCTACCGCCGCAGCCGCGAGGCGGCCGATGCCTGGCGCGCTCGCCATTCCACGAAAGCACTCCCATGAGCTGGTCGATCTATCGGCTGAAACCTCGTTTCCAGCAGTTGCTGCGCCCGCTCGTGGCTCGGCTGGCCGCGGCACACATCACGCCCAATCAGATGACGCTTGCCACCGCGCTGCTGATGGTGATGTACGGCGCGGCGCTGGCGCTGTGGCCCGACCAACGCGGCCTGTGGTTGGGCCTCGTCTTGCTGATGCCGCTGCGCATGGCGCTGAATGCGCTGGACGGCCTGCTGGCGCGGCACACCGGCTTGCAAACGCGGCTTGGCGCGGTGCTCAACGAAGTCTGCGATCTGATCTCTGACCTCGCGCTGTACCTGCCGGTGGCTTACCTGCCGGGCGTGCCGCCCGCGCTCGCGGTGATCGCCGCGGCGATGGCAACCATCGCCGAACAAACCGGCCTGGCCGCATTGGCTGCGGGCTCACCAAGGCGCTTCGATGGGCCGATGGGCAAGAGCGACCGCGCATTGGCCTACGGCCTGATCGGCCTGCTGGCGGGCTTGCAGGCCTCGGCGTCATGGATCAACGCGGTGCTGGCCCTCGTGATCGCGCTTCTGGCCTGGACCATCGTCAACCGGCTTCGAGCGGCCGCCGCGCCACCGACACCGTGAAGATGCCATCGAGGCCGATGCGGCTCCTTTGCTTGTGCAAGCCGCAGCATGCCACCAGCCCATCAAGCTCGGCCTGGGGCCGTGGCCGCATCAGCCACGGTGCGCCCAGATGGTTGCGCAAGGTACCGGCGATCAACGCCAGTTGCGGGTGCCAGGGCTGGCCGGTGTAAACCAGCGCGCCACCGGGCCGCATCTGTCCCACAATGCCTTGCAGCGAACGCAGCACTGGCGCGTTGTCGGCAAACAGTTCGTAAAGGCCGGAGGCAATGACAATGTCAAAGACCGGGCCGCCGGCATAACTGGCCGGATCAAAGGCGTCTCGCAGCTCGACCGTCACCTGAGCGCCCAGTCCCAGGCTCTGCGCCAGCGCCTGGGCCCGTTGCAGATTGCCGGGGTCACGGTCACGCAGCGTCGCCTCCACGTGGCGGTCGCCATGGCATTTGAGGGTTTCGAGCAGGTAGCGCCCGCCACCGGCGGCGATGTCCAGGATGCGGATCGGCACCCCTGCCGGATGGGCATCGATCAGCTCGGAAAGGGTTTGCTGCAAATGCTTGCGCCGAAGCCGGATGCCGCGCCAGCCGATCGCATCGAGATAGCCACGGTCGATCAACGCGCCGATGCCGAAACGGCCCTGCGCCTGATTGCGATACACGTGATCGAGCGATGCGCCCGAGTCGAAGCCTTGTGTCATGCCGATGCGCATGCCTGCGCTGAGCGGCCCCAAGGTGCCCAGCATCGCGCGTTGGAATGCAAAGAAGGCTTTCATCGGCGCCCCGACCAGGCGGCCTTCGGTCAGTTGACGATAAGCCTGCGCGCTGCGGCTGTGGCGGTCGGCCTCCCGAAAGCGCTCGGGAGAAGGCACTGGCTGCGCGTGGCATGACTCGATGAATGCACGGCAATGGGCAATGGCCTCGCTGCGCACCGGATCGCTTTCATAAAAGATCGCATGGCGGCAGTTCTGCAGTTGCACAAAGCGCTTGAGGGGTGACGACAGCCCTTCGAAGAAGGCCTTCTGAGGCGCGAGCTTGACCACATGGTCGCTGTCTGCCGCCAGCATCAGTACCGGTGTATCGATGGCCGCTGCATCGGCAACGATCCGCCTGGCGGTATGGGCCATGTCGACCAAGACGCGGCCCGAGATCTGCTTGGCGATCAGCGGGTCAGCGTCATACGCACGCGCTTCCTGCGGCGAATGCGTCAGCATGCCGGAGCGGATGTAGCTCGTGACCTGCAGGCCGGGCTTGAAGCCCAGGCCGAGCTTGAGCATCGGCACCGCCAGCGGCACATAGAGCTTGATCTCGAAAGCCGCAGCGGCCATCGCCAGACCGCGCACCGCTGGCGCATGGTCATGCAGCCAGGTGGCCGCAATCACCGCGCCCACGCTGTTAGCAACCAGCACCATGTCTTGCGGCGCAATGCCGTGATGGCGCTGCAGGTGGCCGATGAACGCATCGAGGTCTTCGACCAGCGTGGCGAAGTCCGGGGCTTCACCGCGCTCGCCCGGCGAATGGCCATGGCCACGGGCGTCCCATGCAAATGCGTGATCGCCGGTGAAGCCCAGATCGCGAACCAGAGCCGCTACCCGGCCAGAGTGCTCATGGCCGCGGTGCAACAGAACCAGCGCGCGTGGCGCCCCGCCTGGGCGTGGCTCGCGCGGTGCCCAATGGCGATAGAAAAGCCGCGTGCCATCGGCGGCCGCAAAGCCGGCTTCATGGACGGCCCAGGCGCTGGTTTGTGAGTCTCTGGGCGAGCCGGCTTGTGGGTCAGCTTGTGGGTCAGGTCGCGAGGCCGAAGAAGCGAGTTCGTCGTTGTGCATGTGAAGGTCTCTCGTGGCCGCAAGAGCCAGCGGTTTCAGGAAAGGCGCAGCGCGATCAACATCAGCGGTGCGGTCAGAACCAGGCTGTCAACGCGGTCCAGGATGCCGCCATGCCCAGGGATCAGATCACTGTAGTCCTTGATCTTCATGGCCCGCTTGCCGGCCGAGAACAGCAGGTCGCCCGCCAGGCCGACGCCGCTCAGCAAGACGCCCATGCCCAGCAGCCAAGGCCACGAAGCCAGGCCCAGCGCGCGCCCGACTGCGGCCGATACCAGCACGCTTGCCACCATGCCGCCGCCCAGGCCTTGCCAGGTCTTGTGCGGGCTGATGCGTGAAGCCAGCTTGTGGCGGCCAAAGCAGGTGCCCATGATGAATTGGCCGATGTCGTTGAGCGCCGTGGCGGTGCAGAGGTAGAAGAATTTGTCGGCGGCCTGATGCGGGCCCTCTCCGGTGGCTGAAGACAGCTCCGGCAAGCACCACAGGCCGGCCGCCTGAATTGCAAACAGCGCCGTCAGCAGCGCGCCGCGCGGCCGCTGGCCGCCATGCCATGCCTTGAGTTGCCATGCGGAAATCGCCAACAGCCATGCGCTCATCCACAAAGTCAGCTCATTGAAATAGGCCACCAAGGGCAACAGCCCCAGCACGGCGAATTGCCATTTCAATCGGCCCGCCGAGGCGGGGTCGGCCCAGGCGAGCAACTCACGTGCGGCGAGAGCAGAGATCAAGATCACCAGCCCCACCGCACCGAGGGGATAGGCCGCCCAGGCGGCAACCACCGGCGGCAACAGGTACCACCACGAGGTGACCTGCGACTGAAGAGCGCCCTGCGTTCTCAGCCGCGGCCAGGCCTTCACCGCAACCGTTGCCACCAGCAAGGAGAACATCAACACCCCCATCACCCCCACAGCGCGAGGCAGGTCAGCAAGGGTCAGATCAAAAGGCATGGCGCATCGCTCAGTAAAAACCGCAGCGCACGAACGCGTGCCGACGGCGAATTATCTGTACGCCCCAAAGTGACCTCGGTCACCTGCAACGGGCTCTGACATCCACCCCTTCCTGGCACTGATTGGTTGGACGGGAGCGGTAGCCTGCGCGCCGACGCAACACATCAACACCCCCAGAAGGGTGGAAACACGCAAACGATCGTGGTGAAGGAAGAAACAGGCGGGAGGGTCGGCCAAAATTGCCTTGACGGCAGCAAGCCAACAGGGACAAGAAATGAACGAACTACGAAGCCAGGCCCTGAGCGGCATGGGCGAATTGAGTGGGCTGCGCGATCAGCTCCAGGCGCTGCTGGGCCACTGGACAACGGCGCAGCGGCTTTACCGTGTCAGTGGCAAAGGCACGATCAACGCGTTGATGGTCGAGCGCTACACCGCCATCGATGCGATCAGCGAACCTTTCATCGTCCACCTCACCGTGCTGACCCTGGACGCGCGCATCGCCACCGACACCCTGCTCGGCCAGCGCATCACGCTGCATACCACGCTGTCCGACGGCAGCAGCCAAGCCCTCACCGGCCTCATCACCGAATGCCAACGCCTGCAAGGCGACGGCGGCTTCCAGCGGCTGCAACTCACCGTGCAACCCTGGGTCGCGCTGCTGGCCCACAGCAGCCACAGCCGCGCCTGGCAAGACAAATCCGTCGTGCAAATCCTGGACGACGTGTTCGCTCAGGCGGCCTACAACAGCGTGGCCGCTTGGCGCTGGGGCGAAGTCAGCCCGGACGGCAGCAGCGAAGACCTCGCCGCCTTCCTCGCCCAGGGCCCGAACGCTGGCGTGCTGCCTTACTGTGTCCAATACCGCGAGAGCGACCTCGCCTTCATGCAACGCCTGCTCGCCCGCGCCGGCCTGGGCTGGCGCATCGAAGAAGCCGAAGACACGCCCGCCGGCCACCGCCTGGTCGTCTTCGCCGACAGCACCCGCTGGCCCGTGAACCCCAGCTCGGCCAGCGCCATCGGCGGAGCCGGCCTCAAATTCCAGCGCAGCGCCGCCGTCGAAGAACAAGACGCCATCCAGGCCTTCGGCGGCCAACGCCAACTCAACCCGGCCACCACCACGCTGCTGCAATGGTCGCCCACCGACAAAGCCAGCGTCGTCGCCTGCGCGCCCACCCACCACCGCTTTGCGGCAGACCCGCTGCAAGACATGGCCGGCTGGCTGGAGAGCTACGAACCGCAGCCCCTGGGTGCCGACAGCGCCGACCGCGGCGAACTCCAGCACCTGGCCACCCTTGCCCAGCAAGCCCACGAATGGCGCAACAAGACCTGGCTCGCACGCAGCTCCGTGCGCAGCCTGCGCGCCGGCCAGACCTTCCACCTCACCCAAAGCCCCCTGCACAACCCGCTCGGGGCCCCGCGCCCGGCCCGAGACCTCGAATTCGGCGTGCATCAGGTTCACAGCCTGGGCATCAACAACCTGCCGCGCGAACTCAGCCAGCGCCTGGCCGAACTGACCCAGCGCGCCGCCAGCGACTTCGATCCGTTTGCCCACGCCCCGGTGGAAGACCACCCGCTGGGTGCGCTGATGCAATCGCTGGCCCACGACCCCGAACTGAGCGCACAGGCCGCCGAAACCGGCTACGCCAACCGCTTCGAAGCCTGCCGGCGCGACATCCCCTGGCGCCCCTTGCCGCCCGACCCCGCCACCCGGCCGACCGCACCCGGCCTGCAGACCGCGCTGGTTGTCGGCGCCCACGGCCAGCCGATCGCCGAAGGCGCCGATGAGCTCTACACCGACGCCCTCGGGCGCATCCGCGTCCAGTTCCACTGGCAAGGGGCTGCCCACGCCGACCCGCGCGCCGACAACCGCAGCAGCTGCTGGGTGCGGGTGGCCCAACGCTGGGCCGGCAACCGCATGGGCCACCAATTCACGCCCCGCATCGGCCAGGAAGTGCTGATCCAATTTTTAGGCGATGACATCGACCAACCGATTTGCCTGGGGGTGCTCTATAACGGCCAAGGCACCGGCGGCGTCCCCCCCACCCCGGGCGGCCAACCTCCTTCCAGTGCCCAGAGCGACCTCGACGCCTTCA
>CAHJWV010000392.1 GCA_903643055.1 Burkholderiales bacterium
CGGTAAGGGCGGCGCACAAGCGCACATGAAGGCGAAAGCGAACTCAGCACCGGCGTCGAAAACCGAAATGGTCGCACGCACAAGGCACCCTGCCGGATTTGCAGGTTGATGCCCTGAGTTTGGCTGCGCAGCATTGCTTGCCCGCGATCACAGACGCCCCGCAGCAAGGTTCGCATCACGGTGGAAGGCTTCGCGTTCTTCTTCCTGTTCCGGTGCGTTCCGTCGTGAAATGCAATCAGGACAAAGCTCTTACCTGCACGGCGTCTTGCAACCGGCTTATCGCGCTGCTTATTAAGGGCAGCAAGGTTGCAAGCAGCCGCTGTGGCCGAGTCTTGCAGGTGCTGCGCGGTTGCTTGCATCGACGCAGTTCAACCTTTCCCATCATCCGTGAGGCCAGACCGTGTCCGTCAATCGCAACAATCCCATTGATAGCCTCGACCGGCAGAGCCCGATACCGAGCGGACATCCGCAACCGGCTCCGCAAACTCAAGGCTCGGAGCCTCGCTCACGATTGCACGCACTGGGCGGCCTGGCCGGACTGCCGTCGCGCATGTCTTCGTCTGCGTCTTCGCCCTCATCAACCCCTACCGCACGAGCGCCGCGAAGCACATTGAGCGCCATACAAGCAGGGGTTAAAGCCATTGATACCGGAAATTTGAAAATCGCTTTGTCGATCGCAGCGCAAGTCGAGCGTCCCGATTTGCGCAACTTTGAAGCACTCGTTCCCGCACTGGCTCGCGCGAAAAAGGAGTTCACGATCGGCGTGGCAACTCATGGCTTTGCAGCGCGCCCGTCCGCACAGCAAACTCGAACGCTCGTAGACCAGGCGGGGCACAAGGCCGCAGACAAGATGACCAGCGTTGTTGACATCGTTCAGGCCATCCAGCCTTTCACTTCAGCCATCAAGAAGGCTTATCAGGCGCGAAAGGCTGAGAGTTCGCCCGCCGGAGCCGCTGACCACGCCGAGACTGTATCGGCCACGCCCGAAGCGTCGCATGACGCCCAGCCCGCTGCGCAAGCCCAACAGTCAACCCAGCGGTCATCCACACCCGCCTTTCATACCGTCCCGCCCACGGTCCATGAATCTGCTACGCCCTCGGCAGGGGATCATGCGCACACGAGTGCACAGCCTGCAGCGCAAGCCGACCTAACAGAAAATGGAGGGATGGCCTCAATCATGCAAAAGCAGCAAGAGTTGGTGGTGGATCAGATGCGGATGCAGCTGGAAATGACGAAATTGTCCAGGTCTCTAGAGCAAGCTCAAAAAATGTACGAAGTGCAAATCAAGGGATCAGAAGGCGCAAAAAACTTGATCAAGTAGCTCATCGAATGAGCTTTTCCACATCGGATAAGAACGGGCCACTGCGCTCAAACCATTCGGCTGGGCCGCACAGCGATAAGCGCTGGAAGACAAAGCAGTTGACATCACCGGTGGAGCGGGATGCACAAGGCACAGCGCGCAGACATGTCAACGCGCCCTGGCATCGAAGACGGTCACCGATCTGAAGGCCCATGTGCGCCCGGATCGGATCGGCAGATCAGCGCATCGACATCGGCGCTTGCTACTCAATCAGTTGGTTGAACGCCAGCGGTCATCGGGCCCATGTAGCTGCCATGAACTGGAAGCCTGCAACGGCGCCATCACCTGGCCATCTCAACACACGACATCAATACACGACTCGCGCCGCCTCATGTCGCGCATCTTCTAAGCTCAGCTTCGGCCGTGTCAGCAGCCACCGAGTTACACGATTCATCGATTCCTCTTCGTTGACCCGGACCTGAGCTGCAAAAGCTTTGCGCCGCAATGAAAAAAGGCAGCTTCACGAGAAGCCACCCGTCAAACAATCAAACGATCCGATATCCCGCCCTGGCGATCCTTGTGTAGAGATCGCATGCATACGCCAAGGATCGGCGTTAGGCCATCAAAGGGCGTCCGTCCATCAAAGTAATAAGGCCTGCAGAAGCCGCGCTCAACGCGCGATGGTTTCTACAGGCCTGAAGATTCCGCCGGCATTGGCTTTCACAAGCCAATGGATGCCGGGGAATCGGGCGTCAGAAAGGTTCAGAAAGCAACGCTGCTGCTGCGCTGCGGGGCCACAAAACTGCCAGCCACTGGGGTCGTGGTGGTTTGCGGCTCGGTCAGCGCGCCACCTTGACGTGGTTCATCGCCCAAAACCTTAGCGATCTGCTCCTTCATGGCGGCCACCGGGTCGAAAGCGGAGGGCGCGCTTTTCGAGCTGGTGGTCGGCACGTCGCCCGTGTTCACGCCAGTGCTTCCGCCTGGGACCACGCCTTGGCTTGCCGCCACATTCGAGCCGTTGACAACGCCCGGGCTGATGGCGGTACCCGAACCATCATCCACACCCAAACTGGTGTTGGCGCCGGTGTCGACAACCGGACCTGCTGCCGCAGGGGCTGCAACCGCTGTCGGGGCCGTGGCCAAAGGCGTTGACGTTGCACCTGTGCTCGGAACGCCTGCGCCACCCGTTGCGCCGCCACCCATCATCTGATTCAGAATTTGCCTGACCATGGCTTCAAGGTCGGCACCGCCAGCCGCACCGCCGGCTGCTGCACCACCTGCGGCGGCACCGCCACCCAGCATCTGGGCCAAGATCTTCTTGATCAGTGTTTCCAGATCGGTGCCCCCGGCGGCTGCGCCACCTGCTGCTCCACCACCGGCTGCTGCACCGCCTGCTGCGGCAGCACCGGCACCGCCGAACATTTGGGCGAGGATCTTCTTGATCAGCGACTCCAGGTCCGTGCCGCCGGCCGAACTGGCGCCACTCGCGCCACCCAGCATCTGGGCCAGGATTTTCTTGATCAGCGCCTCAAGATCGGCGTTGCCACTCGACGCGGGCGTGCTGGCCACAGGCCCGTTCTTGATTGTGCTGGCCGCATCGGTGCTGCCGGCCGAAAGCTTCCCTCCTGCAGAGCTATAGCCCACGCTTTGGCCGTCAGGTGCTGCTTTCATCGATTGTTTGGCGGAAGAGGGCTGCTCGGCTGCTGCCGGCGCAGCTCCGGCAGCTCCGCTTTTAAGAGTTGGTGCCGCACCCGCACCTTGGCTTTGCACCTGCGCGACAACCTTCTGGACCAATTCTCGAATGACGTTCGACACGGCATTGTTGACATCTTTTTGGCTGACCGCCGGCGTGGCTGCCGCTGGAGGGCTCAACACCTGTTTCAGCGCCTTTTGAATGGCAGCTTCCATCTGAGGCGTATCCACGACATTGGTCTTAGGTGTAACGGTATTGGCTGGCACGCCTTGGGTTGCGGCCGGTACATAAGGGCTAACAGCAGTCACTGACATTTAAGACTCCAGAGTTAAGTTGGCCTCGATAAGGTAAGGCGAATGGCGCTTCGGCCTTCGCGTCGATGCGAAGCAAATTTCAACAACGCGAATTCAGGCGGCGAGAAGTCGCAATCAGAACGTGGCGTCAGCGAACCGGGCCAAGGCGATGTTTCACTATCATTCGGCCTCCTACGATCGTTCATCCACCCCTTCCATGCTCACATCTCACGACCTCGTTGTTGTTCAAGAAACAAAAGCCTGGCTCTTTCGCGCCGTGATCGGCCTGAACCTGTGCCCGTTTGCCAAAGCCGTGCATGTCAAGAATCAGATCCGCTATGTGGTCACTGAAGCAGGCGATGAAGAAGCTTTGCTCGCCGCCTTGTGCGAAGAGATGACCCATTTGGTCGAGGCCGAACCAACTCAGATCGACACCACCTTGCTGATTCACCCTCGCGTGCTCGGCGATTTTCTTGATTTCAATGACTTCCTCGCCGTGGCCGACGCCGCACTGGAGGAGATGGGCTATGAGGGCGTGTTGCAGGTCGCGAGCTTTCATCCGCAGTTTCAGTTCGCAGGCACCGATCTCGATGACGTCACCAACGCCACCAACCGATCGCCCTATCCGACCCTGCATTTGCTGCGCGAAGCCAGCGTGGACCGCGCGGTCGAGGCTTTTCCGCAGGCAGATTCCATCTTCGAAACCAACATCGAGACGCTCGAAGCACTGGGCAAGCAAGGCTGGGCCGAACTGCAGGCCGCTTGCCGCAGAGACGCAGCCGGCAGCTCGACTCATTGAAATCGCAGGCGCGGCTCGGCAAGCGTTCCTCAAAGAGCTGACCGATCCATGCAGATACATAGAAGATATAGACAGAGAGATATCGACAGAGGGGGGCGCAGCCCTCGAGAAGCCAACACGGCCGCCATCAGGTGGCCGGCGTTCTGCGAGACTTGCGCGCTTCCCGCACTCAGCAACACCCACCCACAGCACAGGAATCGGTATGGATTGGCTTACCTGGATTTCGAACATGACGGCCACCCTGGCCTGGCCCGGCGTCGCCGCGCTGGTCGTGCTAAGGCATGGTGAGCTGCTGGGCCAGGCTCTGGAGCGGCTGATCACCGGCACCCGGCGCTTCAGCGGCTTTGGCGTCGAGCTGGAGATGTTCGAAAACCAGACCCATGAACTGGCCAGCCGCATCCAGCCGGCGCCCGTGAGCGGTGCTTCGGCCGCGCCGAGCACGCCATCCCCGGCGATGGTCGATCGCCCTTCGACCCGGTTGCGCCTGGATGAAGTGGCCGAGCCGCCCGCGCCAAAGCCGCGCCCGCCCGCTGCAGGCAACAACGCCATCTACCTGCCCCAGGCCAGCGACGCCTTGCTGCGCAGCCCGGCCTTCGCGGCCGCATTGGCGGCCGTCGGCCAAGCGCCGGAAAAGGCCATCGATCTGGCATGGCAAGCCGTCGAAGACCCGCTTCGCCTGCTCGCTGCGGCACGCCCGGGGTCAGCCCGCAGCGCAACAGGGGGCATCTCGGCGTTGCTGATCCAGGTGATGGAGACCGGTGCGCTGGCACCCTCCGAACTCGGCTTCATCCTGGATTTGTTTGACTTGCACCAATCCAGGCCGGCCCGGCCGAGAAAGCAGCCCACGGCCAGCACCGCACTGGACTTCATCCGTTGCGCAGCAGCAGCGAGTGCTTTGCTTGAGCGCGCGGCCAAGGCCAGCGCGTAAATCGAGAGTTCAAACCAGCCAGCACATCGATCGAAGGTGCCGTGACGGCCGCACGTCGCCGCCATCAGCCCGGGGCCGCATCGAAGCTGCACAGGTGCTCCTAACAAAGCCTAGCGGCACCGCCTTACGGTGACCGTGCCCCCATGCGGTCATCGGGCAGCACCGTCGGCCTAACTTTATTTCTACGCGCATCCGCCATTCGCACGGGTCGCGCCTTTCCATGTTCTAGGGGGCCACCCACATGGACGGTTAGCACATACCCGCTTAATATCGATCGGCACCGAGCACCAGCGCTTGGCGGCATTGTTTTGTCGGAAGCTCACGAGGCTTCCATCCCTGACTGTCGACCATCATCGCGGCGGCGAGTGTCTGCAGCTGTCCACCAGCACATAAGGAGGAACAAGCATGGCGAGTTCTGGAAACCGGCCCAAACGCCTGTTGATGCTCGAATTCAACGAGCTGTGCCCGAGCCTGATCGAGAAGTTCATGGCCGAAGGTGCTCTCCCTAACTTCAAACGCCTGCGGGACCGTTCCGAGACCTTCGTGACCTTCACCAACGAAGCCGAACTTGAGCCCTGGATTCAATGGGTCACTGTGCACACCGGTGTTCCGTTATCCATCCACGGCATCCATGACCTCGACGAAGCCGAGAAGCTGGAGTGCGACACCTTCTGGGACAGCCTGCACGACGAGAATGTGCTGCTGATGTCGCCGATGAACGTCAAGTTCCGCCGCAACGACGACTCGGTCTTCATGCCCGACCCCTGGGCCGCATCGCAGATGCCGTCTGAAGAGATCGAGCCTTTCTTCAAGTTCATTCGCTCTGCCGTCACCGGCCATGCCCGCACCGATGGCTTCAATGCGCGTGACGCCGCCGGCGCCGCGCTGTTCCTCGTCAAGCATGGCTTGTCGCTGGATTCGATGCGCGGGGCCGTCAGCCAGCTGCTGCAGGAGCGGTTCGGTGCGCAAGACGTGAAGTGGCGCCGCGCCACCATCCTGGACCGGCTGCTCTGGGACGTGTTCGCCCATTACTGGCGCGGCCGCGCGAAGCCGCGCGTGGGCATCATGTTCTCGAACGCCACCGCGCATTACCAGCACAAGTACTGGGCGCACCATGACCCGTCGCCGTTCGTGCTGAAGCCCGACGCGCGGGACATCGAGGCTTACGGCAATGCCATCCGCTTCGGCTATCAGGCCCATGACCGGCTCATTGGCAAGGCGCTGTCACTGGCCGGCGATGACACCGCCGTCGTGCTGTGCACCGCGCTGAGCCAGCAGCCGATGCTCGACTACGAAGCCCGTGGCGGCAAAGCGATGTTCATCCCGAAAGACTACACGGTGCTGATGAAGCTGCTGGGTGTGCCCGCGGGCTTTCGCGTCGAAGGCTTGATGGCCGAAGAGTCGTGGCTTCATTTCGGCAGCGAACAAGACGCCGCCGATGCGCTGGCGGCCGTGAATGCGGCCCGCACCAGCGAAGGCCGGCCGCTGCTGAAGACGCGGGGCTTTGAGGCGCGCTCGTTCATCATCGGTTGCGCGGTGCTTGCCGGTGAGGTGGGCTCCCTGACCCAGTTCGTCAACGCGCGTGGCGAACGCCATTCCTTCCATGAGCAGTTTCTGCGCATGAACACCGTCACCACCGCGAAGCACCACCCCGACGGCATCCTGTGGGTGGCTGATCCGCAACGGCAGCCTTCGGTGGCGAACACGCGGCTGCCGCTGACGCAAGTGCGCGGCAAGCTCGAGCAGGCGTTTGCGATGGCGGCCTGAAGCCCCGCCCCTTCAAATCAGGCATCAGGCGCGTGCCGCAGCAGGCGGCACGCCGGCTTCCAGCAAGGTCAGCGCGAAACGCGTGGCCGGTGCAGCCAGTTCGGGCAAGCCCGCAGCCCCCTGGGTTTGCAGGCATTCGCGCACCAGCTCCTCGATGCCGCCGACCAGCGCCAGCCAGTGGGCATCGGCCATCTTGGGCGTGGCCGGCTCGGCACGTCGGCGTATCGCATGCAGCGCGCGCCATTGGCCGACCCATTGCGCCATCACCCAGGCGCGGCGCTGCAGCACCTTGCGCCCGGCCCCGACCACCTCGATCGTGTAGGCCCAGGCGGCATCGGGCCGGACCGACAAGGCCTGCAGATAAGCCTCGATGGACAGCTCGGTGCGCACCCGCCAATCGCCGGGCGGAGCATCTTGCAAGGCTGCGCGGATGGCACCGAACAAGCGGTACATGCCGCTTTCATAGGCGGCGATGAAGCAGTCTTCGATGTTCGGGAACAGCTCGTAGAAGGTGCGCCGCGACACGCCCGCCAGCGCGATGACGTCGGCCACGGTGCTGGCGTTGTAGCCCTTTAGGGCGACCACGCTGCTCACGGCGTCAAGCAGGCGCGTGCGTTGTGATTCGACTACCACCTTTTGCGGCAGAGGGTGCCGCCCCGGCGAAAGCTTCTGTGCCGACAACCCCACGGCAGACCCCGCAGCAGGCGGCGCATCGGCTTCGGTGAGGGGGGTTCGGGTTGCCTTCATGGAGGGAAGCAAGTAGCATAGCAAATAGAAACACTGATGTTTCTATTTGATTTTCCGATGCACGCGCGTGAGCGCAACTGGAGTTTTTCGATGCTGATCGCCTCTTTGCTGGTGGGCCTGGTGGCCGCCATCCACATCTACATCGTCGTGCTGGAGATGTTCCTGTGGGACACGCCCAAGGGCCGCAAGACCTTCGGCATGACGGCAGAGTTCTCGGCCGCATCGAAGGTGCTGGCCGCCAACCAGGGCCTCTACAACGGCTTTCTCGCGGCCGGCCTGATCTGGGGCCTGATGCTCGGCCCGGCCGGCCATGCCGTGATCGTGTTCTTCCTCGCCTGCGTGCTGGTGGCCGGCCTGTATGGCGCAGCCACCGTGGGCCGCAAGATCCTGTTCGTGCAGGCCATCCCGGCCACGCTGGCCCTGGCGGCCGAATTTCTGCTGCGCTGAATTGATTGAGTTGAGCGGTATCGGGCGCCTCTATGGGCGCCCTTTTCATTTCTGATTCAGCGTTTCAGGTTGAGATTCAAGAAGCCATTCATCTGCCGCCCGAGCGCGGCCGGTGTTGCCGGCGCAAGGCATCGAGTGGATAGAAGGAGCCGCGCCAGACAATGCCGCCGCGCCTGAGCGTCGTCAGGCTGGCCCGCCACATCGTCAATAAAGACAGCCACGGCACGAGCGGCAAGTAGAGCAAGCCGCGCAACGGCCAGCCGGCGATCTGCAGTTGCGCCCCTTGGCAAACCAGCAGCAGCGCAAGCGACACGGCGCAACAAGCGCGCGGGAAGCCGGGCACCGCCAGGCCGAGCCACGGTGCGATGCCGAACAGGGCAATCGCCACCGTCGCGCCCAGCAGCCGGCTCACCCGATAGTCGAGTGCGGCGAACAGATTTTTCTGCAGGCCCTGCGCCATCTCGCGGGCGCTGCGATACCACGCCACCGACAGCAGGCCCCGGCCGATCGCCAGGTCTTGCACCGCCCCGTGCTGTTTCAGCCATTGGCCGA
Source organism: Burkholderiales bacterium (assembly GCA_903643055.1). The sequence goes on from CAHJWV010000392.1 coordinate 8,527, forward strand.
GCGCCAGATCGTCCAGCACCGCCATCGGGATCGCGGCATGGCCACCGCTGCGCTCATAAGCTTCGCGGCGCACGAGGTTGAACGCGCCCAGGCCGATCGAATGGCGCGTTGAATGGCGCACCTTCCAGGGTTGATAGACCGCCAGCATGCCGAGCGAGAAGCTCGCCAGCAGCATGCCCAGCAAGGCATCGCGCACCGGCATGTCGGGGGCCACCGCGAGATGATCGAGCCGCTCTTGCTCGCACAGATTCACTGCGCGGCGCAGGCAGTCGGGCGCGAACACCACATCGGCATCGGTGAATAGCAGATAGTCGCCGCGGGCCTGCGCCGCGCCGATCGCCAGCGCGTGGTTCTTGCCCAGCCAGCCGGCAGGCAGCTTCGCCACATGCACGGCACGCAGCCGGGCATCGGTCTGCGCGATGCGCTCGATGATCTGCGGCGTCTCGTCGCTCGATCGATCGTTGATCGCCAGCACTTCGAGCTGCGGATAGTCCATCGCCAGCAAGGACGCCAACGCCGGCTCCAGCGTCTGCGCCTCGTTGAGTGCCGACACGATCACGCTGACCCGCGGCGCCTGCGCATCTGGCAGCGGTGCGACCTCGGCCAACACCCGCAGCGTCAAGACACCACGCGCCATCTGGCCGAGCGACAGTGCAGTGGTGATCAAGATACCGAGGGAAATCACATCGAGCACGGTCATCGGGCGGGGCTTTCAACAGGCAAGGTGCGTTTTTGGGGCCGGTGGAACTTCTGAGCGCCTGCGATGAAATCAAGACGCTGGCTCACTGGCATCGCAACGGCTGGCCATGGTCGCACCAATGGGTGCAGCGAAGCCTGCCGAGTGCAAGGAAGCCCACCCCAGCCGCTGGCATGTCGTCCTACGCCGATATCGACGCTGGCCGACAGACCGCCGCAGCCGGCTGCGAGACAGTAATGACCTGGGCCGGCGATATCAATACCGTTTGAATTGCCGGCAGTTTTCACCTCTGTTGCAAAGGAACCGATATGAACAAGGATCAAGTCAAGGGCCGTGTTGAACAGGCTAAGGGCAGCATCAAGGAAGGCGCCGGCAAGGTGATCAACAGCGATCGCCTCGAAACCGAAGGCAAGCTCGACAAGGTTGCGGGCAAGGCGCAAGCCAGCTACGGCGACGCAAAAGAGAAGGCCAAGGACGTGGTCAATGACGTAACCCGCGAGGCGCGTGACGCCAACCGCCGCGTCTGAGGTTTCTGAAGCGCGGCAACGCGCTTCTCAGTGCAACGCACGGTGAGCCGCAGGCCGCCGTTTGTGCGCAGGGCAATGCACGGCGTTTGCGCCGGGCTTTGCCCTTGTTGCGTTTCAGCCCGGCGCATGATCGACAGGCCTGACGGCCCTGCCCTCTCTTTTCAACCCGTAACGTCAGCAGCTGATATCAACCTCTGTCGGCAGCCTCTGTCCAAGCCGGGATTACTCTGCTACGGATGCCTTGAAGGCTAACGCTGCGGCTGACTCCACACCGGGGCTGCGCCGCCAGGAACGATCCGAACCAATGCATGGCTTCAGAGCCGGAGACATACCGATGACCCTGCACCCCTTGATGGCCCACACCACACCCGAGCCCGACATTGTGCCGCCGCAGCATCCGCCCAGCGAATCACCGCCCTGGTCGGACCCGCCATCTCCCGAGGTCGATGACCCGAGCGAGCCGCGCAGCCATCCACCTCCCGTGCGCGAGCCCGGCGTTCGACACCCACCCACCTCGGTCTGATCGGCCTTTCCCTGGCCCGCCCAACTTCTGGAGAACGACATGACGCCCTCTCTTTTGTTGCGCAGCGCTGCGCTGGTGGTTTCGCTGATGCTGGCGGCCTGCGCCGCAGATTCGGTTGCGGCAGGTGACAAGGCGGGGGGGCCGGCCAACGCCGGCTCGAAAGCGCAGTCTCGCGAGGGCGCAGGCGCTGCGTCGACCCACACCGGCATTGTCAAGCTCGGCACGCGCCTGTCTGGCGAAGCGGAAGTGCCGCCAAACAGCAGCATGGGCGATGGCGACGCCGTCATCACGCTGAACCGGCAGACACGGCTGCTGCGCTGGACCGTGACCTACAGTGGCCTGACCGGGGACGTCAGCGCCGCCCATTTCCATGGCCCGGCGATGGCAGGCGACAACGCCGGCCCGGTCATCACGCTCGGCGACAGGCTCAAAAGCCCAATCGAAGGCGAAGCCACCTTGACCGATGCGCAGATCGACGACCTGCTCGGTGGCCGCTGGTACCTCAACCTGCATACACCGGCCCATGCGGGCGGCGAGATCCGCGGCCAGATCGGTACCGGCATGTAGGGCTCGATGACGCGCAGGGGCCCTGCCCCTGCCCGCTGCCGCGACGCAGCCGGCCGCATCCGGTAGGTCGAGCGGCAACCAAACACCCGCATTGCGGACGACCCGAGCTGGGAATGACCCGAGCCAGGACGATCCCTCGAACCGGTGGATTCGCGCCGCCTCGGATGCTCCAATGGCCTTCTCAGCAAGTCAAAGGAGTCCAGCATGCGTGTCGAAGGTGCGAGCCCACAGGCGGTCAATCGGCAAGATCCGGCGGAACAACGGGTCGCCACAGAGGCAGCCGGCACTGGCGCGGCAGCGCCGGCGGCATCACCTCAGGCTGCCGCCCGGCCCGGCCAGACGCTGGCCGAGATGGCGCGGCAGGGCCCGCAGCTCCACAGCGTGGCGGCCCAAGGCCCTTCCCGACAGCCCGCCGCAGGCGAACCCAGCTTCGGTGCGCAGGTTCGCGGCACGACGCAGCGGCCCATCGACTTGCGGCTCGCGCAGATGGCCAATGACGTCTACCACACGCCAAACGCAGCAGGCCAGACGGAAACCCGGTCTGAAAAGGAACTGGCCCAGGCAGGCTGGAACCGGGTGCAGCCGGGCGACACGCTGAGCACGCCCGATGGGCGCACGGTCCGGCTGGACGCTGCGCAACTGAACGAGCCTTCCAGCGGCTTCGACGCCGCGGTCTATCAAAACGACAAAGGCAATGTCGTGGTGGCTTTCGCCGGCACGAACCCGAAGTCGCCGCCCGATCTGGTCGCCGATGCCGGACAGGGCCTGGGCCTGGAGAACCGTCAATACGAAATGGCGGCCAGCCTGGGTGTGAAGATGGCCGGCATCTTCGGCACTGAGAACGTGGCCTTCACCGGGCATTCACTGGGCGGCGGCCTGGCGGCCGCGGCCACGCTGGCCAGCGGTGCGCAAGGCGTGACCTTCAACGCCGCAGGCCTGAGCAACGAAACTTTGCGCGAATACGGCAGCCCGAACAGCCTGCGCGCCGACTACGCCACGAATGGCGCCTTGCGCAGCTTTTCGGTGGCCGGCGACCCGCTGACGGTGGTCGGGCATGCAGGAACGCCGCATCCGATCGGCACCGAACTGCAAACGCCTAACCTGACCGACACCCGCAACCCGATCACGATGCACGGCGGCGGCGGCGATAACGAACTCTTTATCGACGGCCTGCGGCAAGCCCAGGCCGCCCCTGCGCCCACCGCTTTGCTGACGGACCGGCTGACCGAGCAGAAGCGCCAGGCGGAACTCAACACGCTGGGCACGATGGCGGACTTCGGTACCGGCCTGTTCGGCGACTCGCAGCGGATCGGCACCGACACCACACGCGACCTGATCGGCGCAGTGCGCCAGCCTGATGGCTTCACGCAATCGCGGGTCGTTTCCGAACTGGCCGATGGCGGCCTGCAGCTCAGCGGCGCAGCGGCCGACCGGACTTTGGAGGGGCTGGGACGCGAGACCACGGTGCTGACCGACGCTGTCGGCCAAGGCACCCGCGAGCTGCTTCGGGGTACGCCCTGGGAAGCCCGCTCGGCCGAATTTGCGACGCGCGTTGAATCCAGTGGTGAGGTCATGCGCGGCGCCCTGGATGCCGCAGGTGACAACGCACGCGCCGTGACCGATCTGACCGGCAAACTGGTCAGCGGTGTGCCGGATTGGTCCAAGGATGCGACGACAACCGCCGTCGAAGGTGGTGCCGAAGTGGCTGCCACGGCCTGGGCCGGGACCCAGCAGGTGGCGCAAACAACGGCCCGTGAAGGCCAGGCAGTGGCCTCGGCCACCGCGGCCAGCGCGCAAGACGTGACCCGCAGCGCGGTGGACGGTGGAGTCGCCATCGCCTCAACCAGCGTCGATGCGCTGGTCGCCACGACCCGCAGCGCGGCCAGCGGGATCGGCCGCGTGACTTCAGTCGCAGGGCAAGAAGCCCGGGACGGGGCACGCGCCCTCGCACAGGGCGATTTCATGCAGGCAGCACGCACCGTGGCCGAGGCGCCGGCGAAATTGACACACGCCGCTGCGGCTGAAGCGTCGCGCGTTGCGGGTGTCGCCGCCAACGAAGCCAAAGCGGTCACGTCCACCATTTCCAAGAAGGTTTCCGCGGTGGCCCACCAGGCGGCGAAGGGCGCGGCAGCCGTGACCTCGTCGGTGGTCCATGCGGCCAGCCAGGTGGCCGACAGCGTCGTGCGCGGTGGGCAGGCCGTGATGTCGACCGTGATCCAGAAGGCCGCCGAACTGGGCGCGAAACTGAACCCGTTCAAGTGGTCGTTCTGATCCGGCAGAAAGGCAGCGCCTGTGCGTCGAATAGGGCAAACACTAGCGTCTGTGGGCACGCTGACTTTGGCGATGACCGTCGCGCTGACCTTTTCGGCGATGGCCTGTGGCCGGGATATCGAGTCGAATATGACCAGTGACACAGTACGAAGTTCTTCGAAGGCGATCGCTGCGGTGCAGGCCAACGACACGTCTGCACTGCAGGGGGCGCTGCGCACAGGCACAGACCCGAATGCATTGGCCGAGCAGGGGCACTCGCTGCTGGTGGTGGCCATCGCTTCGGGCAGCCGGGCCAGCTTCGAACTGTTGCTGGGCGCCGGCGCCGATGTGGGCCGCCCTGACGCCTCAGGCCAGACCGCGCTGCACTGGGCGGCGATGAATGAATCGCCGTGGTGGCTGCAGACCCTGCTGTCGCACCGCGCCGATCCGAATCTGCCCAACACGCGCACCCACGCCACACCGCTGATGGACGCGATGCGCTCGCATCGGGATGAAAACGTGGCTCTGCTGCTCAAGGCCGGCGCCGACCCCAACGCGCGTGACCGCGAGGGCAGCACCGCGCTGCACGTGGCGGCCAGCACCAAGCGCGCCAGCTACACCCTTCAACTATTGCAGGCCGGGGCCGACCCGATGGCACAGGATGGATTTGGCAAGACTTTTCAGGCTTACCAATGGCTGGGCCATGAAGCCCAGTTGCCGGTACAACGCCGGCAGGACCGCGAGGCCGTGCGTCAGTGGCTGAAGGCGCACCAGATCGCGGTTCAGGAACTCGCTGTGCAATGAGCACGGCGCTGGGCTGGGCCGCGCAGGCGTTCCCGCCAGGCCCTGACCCGGCGATGCCATTCATGACCCAGCCGGGCCGGCCGCCGTAAGCAGCGGTCTGAAAAGCCGATCGAAGACAAAGATTCGCGGGTCCACATGACCCGGCACGCTGCCACAGCGGCTGCGCGTAGGCTCAGATCGCAACGCTGTCCCGAGCCACGCTGCGAGCCTGCGTCCTGGGCGGCGCCAGCAGTTCGCGGGTCTCTGCCAGTACCTGATCCTGGAACTTCGGGTCACGGACCTGCGCAGAGCCGACCATCGGGCGACCGCCGTCGTCGTAATAGGTTCCGGTGGCGCCGGCTTCGTTGAGGGCCACGGTGGTGATCACGCGCGCGGCGCGCTTCGGTGTGCTCAGGAACTTGAGGAAGGGCCTCAACAGCGGCACCAGCACGGGCACGACAAACCGCGCCATGAAGCGTGGCAACGCACCCGCATCGCGGGAGAGCCCGGTCGCGGGCGTCACGCCCGGCTCGACCGCATTGAAGCGCAGCCGGGGCGTCTCGCGGGCGAACGCCAATGCCGCCGCGAGGAGGGCCTGCTTCGACGTCGCACAGTCGTCGAAGCCGGGCTTCACCGAGCCACCGGCTTTCCATTCGCCCCGGGCCGAGGCCTGCGCGGAGAGATAACGCTCGCCACGAAAGCCGGCGGCGTGCACCGGTTTACGGTCCGGGTTTTCAACCGCCGACACCACGAACACGACGTTTGCGCCATCGCGCAGATGCGGCACCAGGGCTTCGGTCAATGCGAACGGGCCCAGGTGGTTCGTCGCAAAGGTCATGTCCCAGTCTTGCGCATTCTTCGTGGCGTGGGCCGGCCGAATGCCTGCGTTGTTGACCAGCGCGGCAATCGGCAGATTCAGCGCAACGATCTCCGCTGAGGCGCGCCGCACGCTTGCGTCGCTCGCCAGGTCGCACGGGATCGACACCGCCTCGTGACCCTGCTGCTCCAGGGTTCGCTTCACCGCATCGAGCCGCGCGCGATCACGGCCGATTAGCACCACCGTGCCACGCCGGGCCAGTGCTTTCGCAGTCGCCAGCCCGATCCCTGAGGTCGGGCGGTGATGACATAGGCCTTGCGCGCGGTGGCGCCAATGGAAGAAATCGCTTTTGACATGATCAGCTTTTATTGACTGGCTAGGCATTCATTAACAGGGCAAAAAAATCAGTGCAGCATGCGCCACAGCGCGTCGAAACCGGCCTTGGCGTGCCGGTCTGCATCGGCGGGGTCTTGCGTCATGAAATCCATGGTCGTCTCGGCAACCGAATTCATCAGCGCTGCGACAAACGGGAACGGCGCGTCACGCAGCGAGCCGCCCGCACGCGCCTGTTCCATGAAGGCCGCAATGCGTGCCATTGCCTGATGCCCGGCTGCACGGGCCGCCTCGGTGAGATCGGGCGAGGCACCCAACTGCGCCAGCACCCTGCGCGTTTGCGGATTTTCGGCACTCCAGCCCATCCAGTTCGACCAGACGACGAAGAACTGCTCGCGAAGGTCGCCATCGAGCGCGACATCCTTCAAGGTCGCCGACGCCATGTCGGACTTCAGCTCGAGAAACAGCGCATTGAAGAGCGCGGCCTTGGTCTCGAAATAGGTGAACAGCGAACCATTGGCGACACCCGCCTCTTTCGCAATCAGGGCCGTGGGCGCCCCCAGGCCTTGCCGGCTGACCACGCGCACCGCGGCCGCCAGGATGGCACTTCGCTTGTCTTCACTCTTGGGCCTGGCCACGTGTGGATGCTCCGTCGGCGCAGCTTATTAATAACTGACTAGACAGTCAATTAAAAAGGCGATGTGGAGGGCTTTTGTTCAAGGGACCTGGTCAGAGGGCTCAACTCCTTTGCCGGCACAGGGTCCGCCTCAGGCTGCTTTGTGCCGCCCACAATGCAATCGACCCATCCGGGGATGGGTCGAAAAGCGGGGTGGCTTCGCCTTGGCGCCCTGGATCAATCCTTCCAGACCACCAGGTTGAACCAGGCGGTGGCCAGAATCACGATGCCGAACACGATGCGGTACCAGGCGAACGCCACGAAGTTGTGGGTCGAGATGTAGCGCAGCAGCCAGCGCACGCAGAACCAGGCGGAGATGAACGAGAACACCAGGCCGATCAGGAACATCGGCGCGTCGGCCAGGCTC
>CAHJWV010000393.1 GCA_903643055.1 Burkholderiales bacterium
GGTGCTGCGCGGCAAGCAGATCTTCTATAACGCCGCCGATCCGCGCATGAGCAAGGACAACTACATCTCGTGCGCGGGCTGCCATGCCGATGGCGGCGAAGACGGCATGGTCTGGGACTTCACCGAACGCGGCGAGGGCCTGCGCAACACCGTGAGCCTGCGCGGGCGGGCCGGCACCGGCCATGGCCGCGTGCACTGGAGCGGCAACTTCGATGAGATCCAAGACTTCGAGAACGACATGCGGCTGCGCTTCAGCGGCAGCGGTTTCCTGTCGGACGCCGACTTCGCCGCCACTGCCGACACGCTGGGCCTGCCGAAGGCCGGCAAGAACGCGGAGCTCGATGACCTCGCCGCTTATGTCAGCTCACTGGCCACGTACCAGCGCAGCCCGGCACGCAGCGCCGACGGCCAATTAGGCAGCGAAGCGCAGGCGGGCAAGGCGGTGTTCAATCAGCTGCAATGCGCAACCTGCCATGCCGGTGCCATCTTCAGCGATGGCCAGCGCCATGACGTCGGCACGATCCAGCCTTCGTCAGGCTTGGGCCAGGGCTTGCCGCTGACCGGCGTGGGCATCGACACGCCGACCTTGCATGGCCTGTGGGATTCGGCGCCTTACTTCCACAACGGCCAGGCCGCGACGCTGAACGATGTGTTCAACGCCGGCCATGGCGGCACCGGCTCGCTGGCGGCAGCCGACCGGGCGGCGCTGGTGCAGTACCTGAAATCGCTCGATGGCGACAAGCCTTGAGCGATCAGTTCGGACGGGCGGGGAGGGCGAAAGCCCCTTCGCCCGTGCCTTGGGTCTGCCACGCTGATCTGCGCCAAATAAACCCGCTCGACGAGCTAACCCGATGAATGCATGCGTCACCGATGGCGGCGCTGGCTTGAGCTTGTTCACATCGACCGTGCCTTTCCCCAGGCGCCGTGCCCTGGGGCGCGGCCCATGACCCATCCAGCAAAGGGCTGACTTGAGCGATCCGACATTCGACTACATCGTGATCGGCGGTGGAACCGCCGGTGCGTTGATGTGCAACCGCCTGACGCAGGATGCCGGCAAGCGGACGCTGCTGATCGAGGCCGGCGGGCGAGACCGTTATCACTGGATTCATGTGCCGGTCGGCTACCTCTATTGCATCGGCAACCCGCGCACCGACTGGCTCTACAAGACCGAGTCCGACCTGGGCCTGAACGGCCGCAGCCTGCGCTACCCGCGCGGCAAGACGCTGGGCGGCTGCTCCAGCATCAACGGCATGATCTACATGCGCGGCCAGTCACGCGACTATGACCAATGGGCGCAGCTGACCGGCGACGACGCCTGGCGCTGGGAGCGTGTACTGCTCGCGTTCAAGCAGCATGAAGACCACTACCTCGGCGCCGATGAGCTGCATGGCGCAGGCGGTGAATGGCGCGTCGAGAAACAGCGACTGCGCTGGGACATCCTCGATGCCTTCGCCGAAGCCGCGGTGCAGGCCGGCGTGCCGCACAGCACCGATTTCAACCGCGGCAGCAACGAGGGCGTCGGCTACTTCCAGGTCAACCAGAAGCGCGGCTGGCGCTGGAACACCGCGAAGGCCTTCTTGCGGCCGACCTGCAACGAGCGCGCCAATTTCCAGATGTGGGTTCATTCGCGCGTCAACAAGCTGCTGATCGAAACGCAGCCCGATGGCCGCCAGCGCTGCACTGGTGTGCAGGTGTGGAACGGCCGGCAGATGGTGACGGCGCGCGCGACGCGCGAAGTCATTCTGTGTGGCGGCAGCATCGGCTCGCCGCAAATCCTTCAGCTGTCGGGCATCGGGCCGGCCGCCTTGCTGAAGCAGCATGGCATCGAGGTGAAAGTCGATCTGCCGGGCGTGGGCGCGAATCTGCAAGACCATCTGCAGATCCGCGCGGTCTACAAGATCCAGGGCGCCCCAACGCTCAACGTGCTGACCTCGTCGTGGATCGGCAAGGCGAAGATCGGGCTCGAATACCTGCTTCGGCGCTCCGGCCCGATGAGTATGGCGCCCTCGCAGCTCGGCGCCTTCACCCGCAGCTCGCCGGCTTATCGCTGGCCCAATCTGCAATACCACGTGCAGCCCTTGTCGCTCGAGGCCTTTGGCGAACCGCTGCACCGCTTCCCGGCGTTCACCGCCAGCGTCTGCAACCTGAACCCGACCAGCCGTGGCACGGTGCAGATCCGTAGCCCCCGGCCGGAAGACGCGCCGGCCATCTCGCCGAACTACCTCAGCACCGATGAAGATCGCCAGGTCGCGGCCGATTCATTGCGCGTCACGCGGCGCATCGCGGCGCAACCGGCGCTGGCCCGATACCGGCCCGAGGAATGGAAGCCCGGCCCGCAGTACGAGAGCGATGCCGACCTCACGCGACTGGCCGGCGACATCGCGACAACCATCTTCCATCCGGTGGGCACAACCAAGATGGGCGCCGACCACGACCCGATGGCCGTGCTCGATTCAAGATTGCGCGTACGTGGTGTGCTAGGTCTGCGCGTAGTGGACGCCGGCGCGATGCCGACCATCGTCAGCGGCAACACCAACAGCCCGACC
>CAHJWV010000394.1 GCA_903643055.1 Burkholderiales bacterium
GACCACGCCTTCGGCGGTGGTCATCGTCATCTTGCGATTAACACGGTCGTGCTGGTAAGTCACCCCGTTGCCCTGCGCACCGGTGTACTGCTGCAGCACTTGGTCGAACGCGTCATACACCGTGGTGTGCTGGGCCAGGCTCGCATCGGTCACGACGACCTTGCGGCCGCTGTCGGGCTTGCCGTCGTTCTTCTGGTAGTCGATCGTGCTGCGCTGCTGGCGGGCATCCACCGTGGCCGTCACGCGGCCGAAGGCGTCGTATTCGCTGCGCGTGATGGCGTTGAGGCCCGGCGCATCGAGCTGGGTGCTCGTCAGCCAACCCCGGCGGTCGTACAGCAGATCGGTCTGCAAACGCCGGGTCGTGTCGACATCGGCCAGCGATTGCTTGCGCTGGCCGAAGGCGGTGTATTGGTAGTCGACCGTCTGGTTCAGTGCGTCGATCGCCTTTTGCACCTGGCTGCGGCGGTCGTAGACCGAACGGGTCTGAACGTCTTGTGCGGCATCGCTGAGCGCGCTGACCTTGGCGGTCAATGCAGCCGTCAGCAAGCCGCCTTCCAACGCCACCGCGTCGGCCACGGCCAGGCGCTTCGCATAGACGGTGCTGCTGTTCGCATCGCCGAAGGTGTTGTAGCCGACCTGCCGGACTTCCCCGCCCTGCTCGGTCTTCAGGATGCTGAGCACCTGCCGGCCTTCGGCATCGTAGTAATAGACCGTGGTGCTGCCACGCGCATCGACCGCCTTGATGCGCCGCCCGCTCTTGTCGTAGCTGTAGCTGCTGCCGTAGCTCTTCCAGAGGGCGTCGATCTCGGCCTGCGTCTGCGTGCCGACCAGCTTGATCGCGCCTTCGGCACTCAGCTCGGCGATCAACCGGCCCTGGGCGTCATAGCGCGCGTTGAAGGTGCGCACTTCCGGCTGGCCCTGGGCCTTGACCGTGCTCGTCAGGTTGCCGACGCTGTCGTACACGTACTGCGTGATCGTGCCATCGGACGTGGTTTCCAGGCTGACGCGCCCAAGTTCGTCGTGTTTCCAGGTGATGCTGAGATCGGCCGGCGTCGAGGCCGGGCGAATGCCCAGCAGGCTGCTCTTCGAGGTGACGGCCACCGCCACCGCCTTGGCATAGCGAACGCTTTGCTGGCGCAGGCCGGCGGGGTCGTAGGCGGTCTCGGTCAGGTAGCCTTCGGGGTCGATTTCTCCCACGACCAAACCCCGGCCGTCATACAGCCAGACGCTGCGCTGGTCATCGGCGTTGACGGCGGGGATCAGTTCGGCCAGCGGGCCACTGACGCGCTTGCTGGCGTCGGTGGCCGTGGCGTAGGCGATCTTTTCGGTCAGACGGCCCGCGCGGTCATAGCGCAGCTCGGTCAGATAGCCTTCCGCATCGACAGTTGCCATCAGCAGGCCGTCGGCGCTGTAGATCGAACGCGTGCGGCGGTCGTTCAGCGCATCGTCCTTCGGGCGAACGCTGGCCAGCGCGGGGGGCGTGGCCACCGTGGAGCCGGCCGCAGGCGCAATGCGGGTGATGGCCGAGCGCGTGGCATAGGCCCGGGTCCACAAGACGCGCGACAAGCCGTCGTAAGCCGTTTCCGTCACCGCGCCATCGGCATCCTGGGTGCCGACCAGGCGCCCGGCTTGGTCAAAAAATTGGGTGGCAATGCGGTCGCGCGCCACATCGGCCGCGGGCCGCAGTTCGGCCAGCGTCTTCTGCACCGGCAAGCCAGCGGCATCGACCAGGCTGGCCAGCGCCGCCGCGCTCAAGGGCGTTGCGTACTGGATGCGCTGCACCAGGTGGCCGGCAGCGTCGTGGATGGATTCGGTGACGCGCCCGCTCGCGCTGATGTCGGCGGCAATGCGGCCAGAGGGGTCGTAGAGCATCCAGCTGCGCAAGCCGGTCGGGTCTTGCGTCATCACCGGGCGGTCCAGTGCGTCGTAGAAATAACGCGTTTCGCCCAGCGTGACCTTGTCCTTGATCTGCGTCGAGGTGATCAAGCGGCCCGCCGCATCGCGGGTGCTGACCACGCTCAGGCCATTGGCCAGTTGCAGCGTGGTCTGCATGCCAGCGTCGTTGTACAGCGTGACGGTGCCGACCTGCTTCGCATCGGTCGTCAGGATCACGCGGTTCAGGCCGTCGTAGGCCGTTGCCGTGGTGTTGTGATTGGCATCGATGGTTTGCAGCAGGCGCCCGAATGCATCGCGCACGAAGGTCTGCTGGCTCTCGCCGCCGTACACCACTTCCGCGCCGTTGACGGTGTTCGCGCTGTAGGTCTTGGTGGCCGCCACCTGGCCGCGCAGGTCGTAGTCGTTGACGGTGCGCTGAACCGCGGCGCGGTCGGCCACGCTGAGTGCGCTCGCCCAGGCCGTCATGCCCGCCAGGGTGGCAGCGCCTGCCGCCACGTAAGCCGCGTTGATGTATTGCGTGCTGACGGTTTGCTGGCCCAGTGCGTTGTATTCGTACTGCGTCACCCGGCCTTCCGGGCTGACCGCAAAGCGCAGGCGCCGCAGGCTGCCCGCGCCGGTGTCGTAGACGTACTGGGTCTTGATTTCGCCACTGGGCAGGCCCGATTTGTCGGCACCGTCCGGATCCGGCAACAGATAGCCGGTGTCGCTGCTCAGCCGGTTGGCCGCGTCATAGGCGAAGTCATGCACATTGCCTGCGGCGTCGGTGCTGCGGGTCAATGCGCCATTGGCGTTGTAGGCGAAAGTCGTGACTTCGCCCTTGGCGTTCTTGCTGGTGGCCAGGTCGCCTTTGCCATTGGCGCTGTAGGTGAAGCTTTGCTTGAAAGCCGCCCCGCCTTGCGCCGCGCCACTGATCTCGGTCAAGCGCTGCGCCGCGTCGTAGGCGAGGACCGTGGTCTGCTTCAGCGGGTCGGTGACCGTGGTCTTGTTGGTCACGGTGTCATAAGCGAACGCGGTGACGCGCGTGAGCGCGTCCGTCACGGTCTTGACCCGGCCATCGTCGTAATAGGCGATGTCGAGCTTGCTGCCGTCGCTTTGCGCGACCTGGCTGACGCGGCCTGCGGCGTTGTAGTCATAAGAGACCACATAGACCTTGCCGTCCGTCACCGCGTTGTCTTGCGGGCTGAGGTCGGTGGTGACCTTGCTCAGGCGGCCATCGGCGCGGTAGGTGTAGCTCACGCGCGAACGCGTGACCGCCACACCCGCTTCGTTCTTGTTGCTCGTGACCAGCTTTTTGAGCTGCTTGGTGGCGCTGTCGTAAGTCAGCGTCAGCGTTTCATCGGCTGCGGCAGCACCTGCCTTCCACGAGCTGATGGTCGAGATCAGGCCGGTCGTCGCGTCGTACGCCACCTTGATCGCATGACCTTCGGGGTCGGTGACTTGCGCCAGGCGGTAGTTCGAAGCCACCGACTCTTGCGCATAGGTTTCGCTGATGCCGGTATCGCCATCGACCCATCGGGCCGTCTTGGTGGCTGCATCCACAGTCAGGGTGTCGTACGCCCCCGAACCATCGGTCGAGACGTAGCGCGTGCCGTCGAAGCTGTACTTGGCCTCGAAGCCATCGGCCTCGATGCGGCTGAGCGTGCTGCCTGCGGTGTTCAGCGTGCCGCTGGTCAGGCTGATGCGCCGGTAGTAGCCCATGCGCCAGCCGTCGCCGTTGTCGCCGTCCCACACGCCTTGGCTGTTGTAGGTGCGCAGCAAGCTGGCATCGGGCCCGATGCCGACTAGGTATTCATCCAGTTGCTGGATGACGAGGTTGCCGTTGGCCGCGTTGACGCTGACCGATTCGCCCGCCTGCCCCGTGCTCGACTGGCCGATCTCGCCCTCCGCACCGACGGTGCTCTTGGATGTATTGACCAGCCCCGCCCCACTCCCTGTCACCACTGCAATCATTGTTTTGCTCCACTTGAGGTCATCTCTGCCTGGATAAATCACCGTGGAGCGGGCGATGTTTAGCGGGCAACACAAATAGTTACTCAAAAGTGGCGCATGGCGGCGAGTGCTTTCTTGCGATCGCCTGCTGCGCCAAGCTGCGGAGTTCAACAAGAGCGAATCCCCGCTCCAAGCTGAAAACCCGGCAGATCGATCGACGTCAACCTTTGTTTGTCCATCCCCCACATGGCCGATAAGGTTGATACGCTAATTTCGGAACAATACAATTTCACGAAATCAGGGAGGGAGGCGTCGATCACAGCGCAGCCCGGTCACTAAAAAAAAGATAAGTACCCAAGCAGCGAAACGTTGCTTACCGAAGGCCAGGATCGATGTCACACCATTACCGCTGCAGCCCGTGGGTGCTGCGCGGCTTCTTTATTACGCATATTTGCCGTCCCGCCGAACCGGTTTCGCGCCAGGGCCTGGTGGCGGTCGATCATGAGCAATGACATCGCCTTGCAACTGCTGGCCGAGCTGTTTCAGCTCGCGCTGCTGCTGTGCGCACCCTTGCTGGGAGTGATCCTGGTCGTCGGCCTGATCGTCAGCGTCTTGCAGGTGGTCACGCAGGTGCAAGACCCTTCGATTGCGTTCGTTCCCAAACTGGTGACCTTCGCGATCGCACTGGTGCTGCTCGCGCCCTGGATGCTGGGCCGCCTGACGGCCTACGCCACCGCGCTGCTGTCGCGTTTGTCGAGCTTTGCATGATGGGCGATCTCGACAGCGTGGGCAGCGCCACGGCCGCTTTGCTCGCATGCGGCCCCGCAGACCTGAGCCCCTGGCTCGTGGGCGTGATGCTGCTGTCGATCCGGTTGAGCGTGGCGATGGCCTTGTCGCCGGTGATGACGGCCTTCGGCATTCCAACGGCGGCGCGGCTGGTGCTGGTCTTCATGTTGTCGGCCTTGGCGATGTCGAATTCAACGCCGGCGGCACCGTTCGCACCGGTGATGGCATCCGTCGATCACTTCATCTCGGCCGCAGCGGCAGAGCTGTTTCTCGGCATGCTGCTGGGCCTGGGCGTGCAGGTGGCGATGGCCGCCTTCGCGGTGGCCGGCCGCATCCTTGATGTGCAGATCGGGTTTGGCATCGGCTCGGTGTTTGACCCGGTCACGCGGTCGAGCCAGAACGTGATGGGTTCGCTGATGAGCCTCGTCGGGGTCACGCTGTTCTTCATCGCCGATGCGCACCTCTCGCTGGCAGCCATGTTGTCTGCATCGCTGAACCCTTTTCCGATCGGGCAGTGGCCTTCGTTCGGCGACCCGCTGCCGATCGTGACAGCCACAGGAAGCATGTTCGCGCTCGGGCTGGCCCTGGCCGCGCCGGTGGCAATCACGCTGGTGCTGACCGACTTGTTCGTCGGCATTGCCTCGCGCAACATGCCGCAGATCAATGTGCTGGTGCTCAGCATTCCGCTCAAGGTATTGATCGCCTATTTCGTGCTGGCGCTGTCGGTGCGCGCCTGGAGCCCCATCACGCAGCGCCTGTTCGGCCTGGTGGGCGATGTCCTGGGGGCGCGCTGATGGCCGGTGAATCCAGCGACCTCGATCGCAACGAAGCCGCCACCGTCCACAAGCTGCAAAAGGCGCACGAGCAAGGCTCGATCGTCAAAAGCGCGGAAGTGAGCTTTGCCGTGCTGCTGATGGCGGCCACGGCTTGCGCCTTCGGCCTGGGCGAAGGCAAGTTGCGGCAAGCCAGTGAATTGCTGGCCCGCGGCCTGGCCGCCAGTGGCCGCGGCTCGCTGAGCCCGGAAGGCTTGCTGGGCCTGAGCTCTGCGCTGGCCGGCTTGGCGGCGCAACTCGCAGCGCCCTTCTTGTTCGTGTTCTGGACGGCAGCCGCATTGAGCGGCGCACTGCAGGCACGCGGCGTGTTCAGCACGCACCCTTTGCAGCCCGACTTCTCACGCCTGAGCCCCGGCAAGGGCCTGAAGCGCCTGTTCTCGATGAAGTCATGGGTCGACCTGCTGCGCAACAGCTTCAAGCTGGCGGTGATGGCCACGGCCGCAGCAATCTGGGGCCGCCACCACCTGCCGCAGCTGATCGCAATGCAGTCCGCCTCCGGCCGCGCGCAGGCGCACGCGGCGCTGGAGTTGATCGGCAGCATGCTGGGCCTGGCGGCCGGTTTGTTCATCGTGTTCGCTGTCATCGAGTGGATGCTGAACCGCTGGGAATTTGCGCGCCAGATGCGCATGTCCAAACGAGAGATCAAGGACGAGCACAAGGAGCGCGAAGGCGACCCGCGCATCAAGTCGCGCCTGCGCGAGCTGCGGATGGAATGGCTGCGCCGCACCCGCTCATTGGCCCAAGTCAAAAACGCCGATGTGCTGCTGACCAACCCGACCCATTACGCCGTGGCCCTGCAATACCGCCACGGCGACATGCCCGCGCCCGTTGTCATCGCCAAGGGCGCGGGCGAGCTGGCACTGCGCATGCGCGAAGAAGCCCGCCGCCGCAACGTGCCGGTGGTCGAGAACCCGCCACTGGCGCGCGCCCTCTTTGGCTTGCCGGGCAGCGACGCGATGGTTCCGCAAGCGCACTTCCATGACGTCGCGCGCATCCTGCGTTGGGTCTATGCCGCGCGCCGGCAAGCGGCGTTCACACGAGCTTCCGCATGAACGCGCTATCACGCATCTTCAGCCGCAATACCGATCTGGTGCTGATCGCGCTGGTGGTCGGCGTGCTGGTCGTGCTGTTCGCGCCGATCCCGTCGCCGCTGCTCGACTTCCTGATCCTGCTGAACTTCTCGCTGGCGCTGCTGGTGCTGCTGCTGACCTTTTATGCGCCGCGCCCGGTTGATTTCTCCACCTTCCCCGCCGTGCTGTTGATCGCCACGCTGTTCCGGCTGTCGCTCAACGTGTCGGCCACGCGGCTCATCCTGTCGGAGGGCAACGCGGGCCACGTCATCAATGCCGTCGGTGAATACGTGGTCGGCGGCAACTACGTGATCGGCCTGATCGTCTTCCTGATCCTGGTGGTGGTGCAGTACGTCGTCGTGACCAGTGGCGCGCAGCGCGTCTCGGAGGTCGCCGCGCGCTTCACGCTCGACAGCATGCCGGGCCAGCAGATGAGCATCGATGCCGACCTGAACATGGGCTTCATCGACCAGGACGAAGCCAAGCGCCGGCGCAAGAACCTGGAGCGCGAGGCCGCGTTCTATGGCGCGATGGACGGTGCCAGCAAGTTCGTCAAAGGCGATGCGATCGCCGGCATCCTGATCATGCTGATCAACATCCTCGGCGGGCTGGTGGTCGGCGTGTTGCAGCAAGGCATGCCGTGGAGCGAGGCGCTGCGCCACTACACGCTGCTGACGATCGGTGACGGCATCGTCACGCAGATTCCGGCGCTGGTGATTTCGGTCGGCACCGGGTTGATCGTCACGCGCTCGTCGTCCGATGGCGAACTGGGCCGCGAACTCGTGCGGCAGCTCGGCGCGTTCCCGCGCAGCCTGATGATCGTCGGGCTGGTGATGCTGGGCGTGGGCTTCCTGCCGGGCATGCCGGTGTTCCCGGTGATCGTGATCGGCGGGCTGGTCGCGCTGATCTATCTCGCACGGCGCAAGTCATCCGCCGAAGCCTCGGCCGCGAAGCCGCCTCAGGAGCCGGCCGACAAGGCCGCCGACCCTTACGCCATCTACGACCTCGAGGCGGTGGAAGTGGAAATGGGCACGGCCGTGGCCCGCCATGTCGGCGGCGAGCAAGGCACGCTGATGAAGCGCATCGCCAGCTTCAGAACGCAATTCGCCGAAGAAACCGGCTTCGTGATACCGAAGGTCCGCTTCCGCGAAGGCAAGGAGGCCGACGAGCTGGGTTATCGCATCTCGATCTATGGCGACACCGTCGCGACCGGCCGCGTGCGGGTCGACCGCACGCTGGCGATTCACCCATCCGGTGACCTGACCCGCGTGCCCGGCATCGAGACCCGCGAGCCGACCTACGGCCTGCCGGCGCTGTGGATCGAAGACGAGCAGCGCGACGCCGCCCGCCTGGCCAAATACACCCTGGTCGATCCGACCACGGTGCTGTTCACCCATTTGTCGGAGCTGCTGCGCCAGCGCGTGGCCGATCTTTTGACCCGCTCGGAAACCGAACGCATGCTGGCGCGGCTGCGCAGCACGCAAGCCGGCTTGGTCGAAGAACTGGTGCCCACACTGCTGGGCCTGAGCGAAGTGCAGAAGGTGCTGCAAAACCTGCTGCGCGAGAAGGTGCCGGTGCGCAACCTGCTGGCCATCATCGAAGCCTTGTGCGACGGGGCCCGCAGCGTCAAGGAAACGGGCGCGCTCACCGAACTGGTCAGGCAACGTCTGGCTACCAGCATCTGCAACAGCCTGAGCCCCGATCGCAAAACCCTGCATGTGCTGACGCTCGACCCGGCCGTCGAAGACAACCTGCTCGGCGGCCGCGGGGACGGCAACCCGCCGACCGACCCGAGGCAGGTCGACGCGGCCTTGCTGCGCATCGCGGCGCAGGCCGAGAAGATGCTCAAGAGCAACCTCATTCCCGTGGTGCTGGTGTCGGCCGATGTGCGCCGGCGCGTGCGCGCCTTGTGTGAACGGGCCACGCCGCACCTGCGCGTGATCTCGACCGCCGAAGTGCCGGCCGGCTTCGAGTTGCGCGCCTTCGGTTCGATTTCAGCGACATGACTTTTTCGGAACAACCTCGATGAGCGACCTCTACACCATTGCCGCTGTCGGCCTGCTCAACGGCCAGCAGCGGCTGGAAACGATCAGCCAAAACGCCGCCAGTGCATCGGTGCCGGGCTTTAAGCGGCAAGTGGCACCGGCGCCATCACGAACGTCATCCACAACGTCATCACCCACGCCATCGTTCGCGGCCCAACTATCGGCCAGCGATGCACGCCAAACATCGCATCGCGATGAGGCCGCCAGCCGCGCCACACCGCGTGTGGACCTGCGCGCCGGGCCGATGTCGGTGACCGGCCGCGCACTGGATGTTTCGATCGACAGCAGCGATCTGTTCTTTGCGCTCAGCGACGGCACGAGCACCTGGCTGTCGCGCGCTGGCGCTTTCCGCATCGATGCCGACGGCCTGCTGGTCGGCGAACGGGGCCTGCGCGTGCAAGGCACCGGCGGCGACATTCGGCCGGGCAGCGCCGAGGTCGAGATCCGCCCCGACGGGCAGATCCTGCGTGACGGCGTGGCCGTTGCTGCGCTGCAGTTGTTCGCACCCGTCGAACGCGCCGGCCTGGCGCCCGCCGGAGGCGCCTTGCTGACGGCATCGGCCGGCGTGTTGCCGGCCGAGAGCGGCCAGGTGCGACTGCGCGCCGGCACGCTCGAAAACTCCAACGCCAGTGCCTCCACCGAGATGGTGGATCTGCTGACGCTGACGCGCCAGTTCGAAAGCCTGGTGCGCGTGACCCAAGGCTATGACGAGCTGCTGGGCCGCACGATTCAAAAGCTCGGAGACGTCTGATCATGTTCGATGCCATCTATATCTCTGCGGTCGGCCTGGAAGCTCAGAAGCAACAGCTCGACGCCGCCGCCAACAACCTCGCCAACGTCGGCACCACGGCCTTCAAACGCCAGCGGGTCGACTTCTCCGCGCTGCTCGATCGCGCGCCGGCCAGCCCGGCCGCCGAGCTCGCAGCCGGTGCTAGCGATGCTTCGAATACAAAACTTTCGCCAGCGCAGCGCCTGCGCGTCGATCTGGCCCAAGGCGAGCTGCATGCCACCGGCCGCGCGCTCGACCTCGCCGTGCAAGGCGCCGGCTTCATCGAAGTGGAAAACGGCTCGGGCACGGGCCTCTACACGCGCGGCGGCTCTTTGCAGATCAATGCCGATGGCCTGCTCGCGCTGCCCGATGGGCGAACGCTGAAGGCCGACATCAGCGTCCCGCCCGGTGCGTCGCAGCTGGAAATTCGCGGCGACGGCAGCGTGCTCGCGTTGCTGCCCGGTGACCGCGCCGCGACCGTGCTCGGCCAGATCGATCTGGTGACCTTCACCAACCCCGAATCGCTGGAATACCAAGGCGCGGGACTGTTCGTGGCGCGCGCGGGCTCCAGCGAGCCCCTGCGCAGCCGGCCCCTGGAAGACGGCGCGGGCAAGCTGGTGTCGGGCAGCCTGGAGGCGTCCAACGTCAGCATGGTCGATGAGATGGTGTCGCTGATGCTGATGCAACGGGTCTATGAGCTGAACTCGAAGGTGCTGCAAGCCGCCGACGAGCTGACCGGCATGGCCAACAACCTGCGCCGCGCATGAAGCTCTTTTGCCTCATCGCCACCGGCTTCGCGTTCAGCGGGGCCATCGCCTCGGCCGAGCCGCAAGCCACGGTCAACGCGCGCACGCTGCAGGCCGACCTGCTGCAGCTGAGCGCGCAGTGGCTCGCGCCGGCCCGGCTGCATCTCGATGAACAGCGCGCGCAACTCGTGACCTCGCGAACCCTGGCTGATGACGAGCAGTTCATCGCGATGCCACTGCAAACCTTCGGTGCCGATCGGCCGTCGATGCCCTTGCGCTTCGAGCTGCACTCGCCCACGGGAGCGCAGGCGCCGGTTCGCGCCACCTTGTCGGCGCCGCTGGAGCAAGACGTTCTGGTGCTGCGGCAGCGCGGCGAGCGCGGCACGGCCATCACCTGCGACGACCTCGACACGCAGCGCAAGCCACTGCGCTTCGTTCCGTCGCGCGCGCTGCCCCTGCCTTGCGCACTGCCGGCCGATGCGCAACTGCGCCGCGCGATGCTGGCCGGTGAGGTCTTGCGTGACAGCGACGCCGTGCCGCCGCCCGAAGTCTCGGCGCAGGCGCCGGTGAAGGTGCGTGTGGTCGTCGGCCAGATCGCGCTGGAGAAGCCGGGCATCGCGCTGGCTGACGCGAAACAGGGCGAACGGGTTCGGGTGCGAATGAATGGCAGCACCCAGCCGCTGAATGGCCGTGTCATGGCGCGCAGCCTCGTGCTGCTGGAAGGAACGGAATGAAGCGAAGCACCCCCACCATCGCCGCCATTGCCTTGTTGCTGGCCGCGATGCTGCTGGCCACGGTCGCCTGGGCGGCGCCCGCCAACGACGCGGAAAGCATGTTCGACCCGCAAACCTATCGACCGCTGGTGGCCGAAGACAAGGCTTATCGCGTCGGCGACATCCTGACGGTGATCGTGCAGGAAACTGCCAGCGCCAGCGCGACCGCCGATTCCCGCGCCGATCGCAAGACCTCCGTGGCCGCCGAAGTGGGCTCGTCGCAGGTCGGCACGCACACGGCCGCGGCCGGTGCCAACACCGAGAACGAAGGCGGCGGCCGCACCCAGCGCAGCGGCAAGCTGACTGCGCAGCTGAGCGTACGGGTGATCGAAATCACCGCGAACGGTGACCTCGTGATTGCCGGCCAGCAACGCATCAACGTCAACGGCGAAGAGCAGACCATCATGCTGACCGGCATGGTGCGCCCGCGCGACATCGGCGAAAGCAACACCATCGTCTCGGGCCGCATTGCCGGCGCCAACATCGAGCTTGATGGCGAAGGCTTTATTGCCGACAAAAGCAAGCCGGGCTGGTTTTCGCGCCTGCTGACGGTGCTGGGGTTCTGAGCATGCTGTTGAGCCCTGCTTTCTTTTTCTCTTTCTCTGTGTGCGCCTTGCGCATGCTGATCGGCGCCGCGTTGCTGGCCTCGGCCATCGGCGCTTCGGCAGGGCCCTCGGCGACCCACAGCACCGGTCTGATCGGTGGCGCCCGGATCAAAGACATCGCCCGCGTGCAAGGCATGCGTCAGCATGCGCTGGTCGGCTACGGCCTGGTCACCGGCCTGGCCGGCACCGGCGATTCACCGGGCAACCGCGCCGCGCGCCAAAGCCTGTCGAACCTGCTGTCGCAGTTCAACCTGAGCTTGCCGCCCGAGGCGATTGCCAGCCGCAACGTCGCGGTGGTGACGATCAGTGCCAACCTGCCGAACTACGTGCGCCCTGGCGATGCGATCGACGTCACCGTGACTTCGATCGGCGACGCCAAGAGCCTGGTCGGCGGCAACCTGCTGCTCGCGCCGTTGAAAGGCCCGAACGGCAAGGTCTATGTGCTGGCGCAAGGCGCGCTGACGGTGGGCGGCTACCGCTATGAAGCCAACGGAACGGTCGGCCAGAAGAACCACCCGACCGTGGCCACGGTGCCGGGCGGCGGCCTGGTCGAGGCGGCGGCACCGGCACCCGATGTCGGCGACCTGCCCAGCTTCGTGGTCTCGCTGCTGGAGCCGGATTACACCAACGCGGCGCGCGTGGCCGATGCGATCAACGCCTCGCTTGGCGGCGACTACGCGAATGCGCGCGACCCTGACTCGGTGCTGGTGCGCATTCCCGATGCGTACCGCGGCCGCTTCGTCGACCTGATGCGCCACATCGAACCGCTGGAGATCTCGCCCGATTTCCGCGCCCGCGTGGTCGTCAACGAGCGCACCGGCACCGTGGTGTCGGGTGCGAACGTGCGCATCGCACCGGCCGCCATTTCGTATGGCGACCTGCGCATCTCGATCGTCTCCGACAACGCGGTGTCCCAACCTCTGTTGCTGCGCGATGCCGGCGCGCAGGTCCGCACCGAGAGCTACGCCAATTCGCGCATCGATCTGCAAGAGCAGAACGGCGCCACCCTCGTCACCCAAGCCGGCGGCTCGATCGCCGACCTCGTGCAGGCGCTGGCGCGGCTGCGCACCAGCGGGCGCGACATCGTCTCCATCCTGAAGGCATTGAAAGCGTCGGGTGCGCTCCATGCCGAACTCGTCGTGCAATGACGCACAGCCTCTCAACATGCCTCCCATGAACATCCAAGCCGTCGATCAGATCGGAGCCGCGCTGTCGCTGGCCAGCCTTCGCAACCAGGCCATTGCCAGCAACATCGCCCACCGCGACACCGAGGGCTATCAACGCCTGAAAGCCCAGTTCAGCGAAGCCTTGGGCGACGTGCCGTTCAGTGCCGCCGCGCGCCCCGAAGCCAGCGGTGTGCCGGGCCATCCGGTGATCACCCAAGACGGCAGCACCACGGTGCCGTCGCTCGAACAAGACATGGTCGAGCTGTCGACCAACGCGATGCACTTTCAAGCCTTGGCTCGTGTGCTGTCGCGCTATTTCTCGATCGAAGAAACCATCGCCAGCGGCGCAAGGACTTGAACATGGATCTGTTT
>CAHJWV010000395.1 GCA_903643055.1 Burkholderiales bacterium
CAAGCAGAAGACGGCATACGAGATAAGCTAGTGACTGGAGTTCAGACGTGTGCTCTTCCGATCTCAACTCGTTCTTCGGCATCACGACGATGATCATCTCGATCCCGACCGGTGCGAAGATTTTCAACTGGCTGTTCACGATGTACCGCGGCCGCATCCGCTTCGAGCTGCCGATGATGTGGACGATCGGCTTCATGATCACCTTCGTGATCGGCGGCATGACCGGCGTGCTGCTGGCCGTGCCCCCGGCCGACTTCGTGCTGCACAACAGCCTGTTCCTGATCGCGCACTTCCACAACGTGATCATCGGCGGCGTGCTGTTCGGCCTGCTGGCCGGCATCACCTACTGGTTCCCAAAGGCCTTCGGCTACAAGCTCGATCCGTTCTGGGGCAAGTGCTCGTTCTGGTTCTGGATCACCGGCTTCTGGTTCGCCTTCACGCCGCTGTATGTGCTGGGCCTGATGGGCGTCACGCGCCGCCTGAGCCACTTCGAAGACCAGTCGCTGCAGATCTGGTTCCAGGTCGCCGCGTTCGGCGCCTGCCTGATCGCGCTGGGCATCGCCAGCTTCCTGATCCAGCTGGTCGTGAGTTACATCCGCCGCGATTCGCTGCGCGACACCACCGGTGATCCATGGGATGGCCGCACGCTGGAATGGTCGACCGCCTCGCCGCCACCGGCCTACAACTTCGCGTTCACGCCGATCATTCGCGACAACGACGCCTGGTACGACATGAAGTCGAACCGGTACAGCCGCCCACTGGAAGGCTTCATCCCGATCCACATGCCGAAGAACACCGGCGCCGGCTTCGTGATCGCCGCACTGAGCGCAGCCTGCGCCTTCGCGCTGATCTGGCAGATGTGGTTGCCGGTCATTGCCAGCTTCATCGTGCTGATGGTCGCGATCATCGTGCACACCTTCAACTACCAGCGCGATTACTACATCGCGGCGGAAGAAGTCTCCCGCACCGAGGGTGATCGCACCCGCCTTCTGTTGGCCGGCCATGTCTGACCTCACCGCACCTTCCCCCATGATGGCCAACGCCTCGGCAACCGAACGCCCGCAGTTCTACGTGACCGGCGAGCACCACCCGCAAAACAGCACGCTGCTCGGCTTCTGGCTTTACCTGATGAGCGACTGCCTCATCTTCGCCTGTCTGTTCGCAACCTATGGCGTGCTGGGGCGCAGTTATGCAGCCGGCCCGTCGGGCGCCGATCTGTTCGACCTGCCGCTGGTAGCGGTCAACACCTCGCTGCTGCTGCTGTCGTCGATCACCTATGGCTTTGCCGTGCTGGAGATGCAGCGCAGCCGCGTGCGCGCGGTGCTGGTGTGGCTGGGCATCACCGGCCTGCTGGGTGCGGGCTTCCTGAGCCTCGAACTCTACGAATTCGCGCACCTGATCCATGAAGGCGCAGGGCCGCAGCGCAGCGCCTTCCTGTCGGCCTTCTTCACGCTGGTCGGCACGCACGGGCTGCACGTGAGCTTTGGCATCGTCTGGCTGATCACGCTGATGTTCCAGGTCGGCAAGCACGGCCTGATCGCCGAAAACAAACGCCGCCTGATGTGCCTGTCGATGTTCTGGCACTTCCTGGACGTGGTCTGGATCGGCGTCTTCACTTTCGTGTACCTGATGGGAGTGCTGCCATGAGCGCACATGACGAACGCGCACCTGACAAACACACGCACGGCCACGGCAGCGCGGGTCACGGCGATGATCATCACGATGATCCCGACGACGGCCATGCGCCGAGCACGCTGAAAGGCTATGCGACCGGCTTCATCCTGGCGGTGATCCTGACCGCGATTCCGTTCTGGCTCGTGATGGGCAAGGTGTTCGACAAACCGACGACCACGGCGCTCGTGATCCTCGGCTTCGCGGTGGTGCAGATCGTCGTGCACATGATCTATTTCCTGCACATGAACGCGAAGTCCGAAGGCGGCTGGACGATGCTGGCGCTGATCTTCACGCTGGTGCTGGTGGTCATCACACTGAGTGGATCACTGTGGGTGATGTACCACCTGAACCACAACATGATGCCCAGCTCGCTGCACGAAATGCGCAACATGCCCTGACCGTGCAAACGCCTGCACCTGCGGCCGAGGGCCGCGCCAGGCCGAGGCCCGCACCGGATGCATCCCGTCGCGGCCCGCGCTCTTCTCTGGTTCTGGCGCTGCTGGCGATCGCTGCTGGCGCCTTGTTCCTGGCGCTCATGGCGTTAGGCACCTGGCAGGTCCAGCGGCGGGCCTGGAAGCTCGATCTGATCGAACGCGTCGAGCAACGCGTGCATGCACCGGCCGTCGACGCGCCGGGCCTCGATCAACAACCCGCCGTCAGCGCGCAAGACGAATACCGCCACGTGCAACTGCGAGGGCGGTGGCTTCACACCCATGAAACGCGGGTGCAGGCGGTGACCACGCTCGGCAGCGGCTTCTGGGTCATGACGCCCTTGCGCCGGCCCGATGGCAGCCACGTGTGGGTCAACCGCGGCTTCGTGCCGGCCGAATGGCGCGAGCGCGACACACGCTCCGACACACAGGCCGCTTCCGGCGATGAAGTCTCCGTCACCGGCCTGCTGCGCCTGAACGAGCCGGGTGGTGGCTTTCTGCGTCATAACGATCCGACGGCCCAGCGTTGGTATTCGCGCGACGTGCAGGCCATGACACAGTCACGCGGCCTGCAGCGCAGCGCGCCTTACTTCGTCGATGCCGAAGCCGCGGCGCCAGAGCCCGGTGCATCGGCCCCGGTGTGGCCGGCCGGTGGACTGACCGTCGTCAGCTTTCGCAACAGCCATGCGGTCTATGCCTTGACCTGGTACGGCCTGGCCTTGATGGTGGCCGCGGGCTCGCTGTATGTTGCCCGCCATGAAAGGCAATTGCGCCGGATGCGGCAGGATGCAGGGCTTAGCGCTGACCCCAGCGACGATGAAAGCGCCGATGCCGCCCGCAGCTGAACCGAAGAATCCGCCCCGGCTCAAGACCCGCCGCCCAGGCATCGTCAACCTCGATACTGCCGCCGGCTTGAAGAGCCTGCAGCAGCTGATCGAGCTGCGCTGGTTGGCCGTGTTCGGGCAGGTGCTGACGATCGCGATCGTTCATTTCGGCTACCGCATCGCGTTGCCGCTCGGCTCGATGCTCGAAGTGGTGGCCGGCCTCGCTGCATTCAACCTCGCGAGCCTGCTGCGCTGGCGCACGCGCCGCCGCGTCACCAATGCCGAGCTGTTCTTCGCGCTGCTGGGCGACGTCGCGATGCTGACCGCTCAGCTCTACCTGAGCGGCGGCGCGACCAACCCGTTCGCCTTCCTCTACCTGCTGCAGGTGATCCTCGCCACCGTGCTGCTCGAAGCCTGGTCGACCTGGGCGCTGGTCGCGATCACCAGCGCCTGCCTTGCCGGCCTGGCCTTGTACTCGCCGCCGCTGGCCTTGCCGCTCGATCACCACGGCGGCCTGAGCAGCCCGTACATCCAGGGCCTGCTGATCTGCTTCGCGCTCAATGCCGCGCTGCTGGTGACCTTCGTCGGGCGCATCGGCCGCATCCTGCGTGCGCGCGATGCGAGGCTGGCCGACCTGCGCCAGCGCGCCGCCGAAGAAGAACACATCGTGCGCATGGGCCTGCTGGCCTCGGGCGCGGCGCATGAACTCGGCACGCCGCTGGCCACGCTGGCGGTGATCCTCGGCGATTGGGCGCGGCTGCCGCATTTCACCTCCGACCCCGAGCTGCTCAATGAAGTGCAGGAGATGCAGACGCAGATCCTGCGCTGCAAGTCGATCGTCAGCGGCATCCTGCTGTCGGCCGGCGAAGCGCGTGGCGAGTCGTCGGCCGAGACCACCGTCGGCGCCTTCCTCGATGACCTCGTCAAGGAATGGCGGATCAGCCGCCCGCTCGGCAAGCTCGCGTATGAAAACCGCTTCGGCGAAGACCTGCCGATGGTGTCGGACTCGGCGGTCAAGCAGATGATCTGCAACGTGCTCGACAATGCGCTGGAGGCCTCACCACGCGGGCTGCGCCTGGAAGCCGAACGCGAAGGCCACTCGTTGGTGCTGACGGTGATGGATTGCGGCCCGGGCTTTGCACCGGCGATGCTGGCGCAGTTCGGCAAGCCTTATCAATCGAGCAAAGGCCGGCCCGGCGGCGGGCTCGGGCTGTTCCTGGTGGTCAATGTGGCGCGCACACTGGGCGGCACCGTGACGGCCAACAACCGGCCCGAAGGCGGCGCGATCGTGACGCTGTCGCTGCCCTTGTCGGAGATCGCGCTGGAAGAAGAGAGCCTTGATGTCGACGTTGGAACCTCCGGCTGAACGCCTGCTGCTGATCGTTGAAGACGATGCGGCTTTCGCGCGCACGCTGGGCCGTTCGTTTGAACGGCGCGGCTACACCGTGCTGCTGGCCACCAAGCTCGATGAAGTGACCGCGCTGCTGCAAACCCATTCGCCCGGCTTTGCGGTCGTCGACCTGAAGCTCAGCGGCGAGTCTTCGGGCCTGGCCTGCGTGCAAACACTGCACATGCACGACCCGGGCATGCAGATTGTCGTGCTGACTGGCTTCGCCAGCATCGCTACCGCCGTCGAAGCGATCAAGCTCGGCGCAAGCCACTACCTTGCCAAGCCGTCGAACACCGATGACATCGAAGCTGCCTTCGGCCGCAGCGATGGCCAGGTCGATGTGGAGCTGACGAACCGTTCGACCTCGATCAAAACGCTGGAGTGGGAACGCATCCACGAAACCCTGGCCGAGACTGGCTTCAACATCTCGGAAACCGCGCGCCGGCTCGGCATGCACCGCCGCACGCTAGCGCGAAAGCTCGGCAAACAACAGGTGAAGTAAGCACAGGCCGCTGGGTTGTTGATCGGGCACGGGCTGACTTGGAAGGTCAGAAAACGTTCGAAGCCCTCCTTTCACCGCCGAGCTTCGTCAGCACTCAGGTCATGGCAGCCATTGCCGATCGGCGCAGGACGGCTGCCCCCCGCGGCCAAGTCGTTTCGAGACGAAAAAGATCGCCGACCAACCGACAGGCGACTTGTCACCGATGGTGTCGAGCGCATCGCCGTTCACGTTGCCATCGGCTGCAAGTCCTTGATTTGCAACGCAGCTGCCACGAGCCGGGGATCGATGCCCATCAGCCTTCGCAGGAGCGCCGATCCGCGCCTGTTACGGGCTTGCACTGGTGGGGCGACCCTGGCATGGGTGCTGCGTCCGGCGGGCCCGTCTCTCTTGTGCAGAAAGCTCGTATGAACGAATCGTCATCGCTGACATGGCGCCTCACGCTGGCCATGCTGTTGGTCTCTCTCACCGCTTGCGGCAGCGGCAGTGATGACGCCACCGACCAGCCATCGCCTCCGTCACAAAGCGATGTGCCCGACGGCGCCGGCGCAGCCAACTGGGAGCTGCTCGCGCAAGAGGGACAAGAGTTCACATTGAGCAGCGTGCAGCAAGTGATGTACGGCGGCTTCGGCCGCTGGGTCGATCGCAACGTCGATGGCCGCCGCATCTGCAACAACCAGACCTTCGGCGCCGACCCGATCAGCAGCGCAGCCAAGTCCTGCTACCACCGCAAGCCCGCGCGGCCGAGCCCGGCGCCGGCGCCCGCGCCGAATCCTAAACCGCCAGTTCCAGGCCCTGCACCTGCACCTGCACCTGCACCTAAGCCTGCACCTAAGCCGCCAGCACCGAGTCCCGCGCCAGCTCCGGCGCCCAAGCCAAACCCTCCTGCTCCTGCTCCTGCTCCTGCTCCTGCTCCTGCT
>CAHJWV010000396.1 GCA_903643055.1 Burkholderiales bacterium
TGTCGGCGCTCGATCCAATTGCGCGAAAACAGAATCACTCCACCTGCCAAAGGGTGGCGCAGGCGGCGCCGGTCATCGGCATCGAGCACCGGACCGGCGACATCCAGAATGATCGGTGCATGGGCGGAAGTCTTTGCGGAAGCTGTCTTGGCCATGGGGTGGTTCAGGTTGGGTTTTCGGCCACGAGAAACGGTGGCTGTAAAGGTCTTACGACGATCGATACCGAGGTTTGAAGCCTCATGCTGGGTACGCGCCAGGCAGCCCGCGTCACTTCAGGCGGCAGCCCGATGAATCGCACGCAGATAGTCGCGTACGGTTTCACTCAATCCCAGTTCGATCGCATCAGCGATCAACGCGTGGCCGATGGATACCTCTTGAATACCCGGCACGGCACGCAAGAACTCGGTCAGGTTTGCGCGGTTCAGATCATGGCCGGCATTGATGCCCAATCCCGCACGCAACGCGGCCTCTGCCGTGGCGGTGAAACCAGCAAGCACACCGGCTTGGTCGGGCGTGCCATGGGACCGCGCATAGCTTTCGGTGTACAGCTCGACGCGGTCGGCGCCGGTCTCGCGTGCAGCCAGCATCGCTTCGGGGATCGGGTCCATGAAGAGGCTGACACGCGCGCCGAGCGATTTCACTTCAGCGATCAAAGGGACGAGGCGTACCGCATCTTGAGGCAGCTGCCAGCCGTGATCGGAGGTCGGCTGGGTTTCGGAATCAGGCACGAAGGTGCATTGATGAAACGGCAGGCCCTGGCCCGACAGTTCGCGCACCAAGCTCATCATGTTGTGGAAGGGGTTGCCCTCGATATTGAACTCGGCCTGAGGCCATTGCCGCATCAACTGGGCCAGATCGAAAACATCCTGCCGACGAATGTGGCGCTCATCGGGACGCGGGTGCACGGTGATGCCTTGGGCTCCGGCTTCCAGCGCCAGCGTGGCAGCGCGCGTGACACTCGGAATGTTCAATGGCCGGCGATTGCGGACCTGTGCGACGAGATTGACGTTGACTGACAGCGCGGTCACGCCGCGATGGGCATCGAGCCCGGTGGTAACAAATGGGTTCATGGTTCAGCGCTCCAGGGCTTGCACATCGAGCATGACCTGGCGTGTGCGCAACAGATTGGAGCCGAGATGATAGTGAAGCAAGCCGCGCAGCAGCGCTCTCAGCGCCGGCAAGGCCACGGCACACGCCTGCTGTAACGCGGGCAGGCTGCCATGGGTCAATGCCGCCTCCAGGCCGATCAACACGCGACCATCGGTCGAAGACTCGCCAGCACGGGGAGCGACAACCCCAGCGTCCGGCAGCAGGGCGTAAAGCACGCCTTCGCACACCGGCTCTTGCGTCAAGGTCACGACGCTCAGATCCGGAAGCACACCCAGCTGGCTTAACAGCGTCAATTCAAACGCGCGCAGGGCTGATTGCACGGCAGCTTCATCGGCCAAGGACAACAGCGGCAATGTCTGCGCGTAGGCATCGAAGAGCGCGACATGCGGATCGCTTCGGGCAAGCAGCTTCATCAGCAATTCGTTCAGATAGAAGCCACTGAACAATGCCGCGCCAGTCAACATCGCAGCCCCTCCGGCCCATTCGGCGCCGCGCAAGGTTTGCACCTCGCTGGCTGAGCCGCTGGCGTCCGTCTTCGGCACGCGCCCGAGCGTGACCTGAATGCGCTGAAACGGCAGCAGCACCGATCTCAGCTGCGAATACGGCCGCTTGGCCCCTTTGGCCGCCACCGCGAGGCGCCCTTGTTCACGGGTGAACAGATCAAGGATCAGGCTGGATTCGCTCCAGTCATAACGATGGAGCACATAGGCCGACAAAGTGGCCGGCGAGCGCGGCGCACGTGTGGCCATGCGGATTATTCGTAGCCGTAGGAACGCAGATGCTCTTCGGTATCGGCCCAACCGGAACGCACCTTGACCCACAGCTCCAGGAAGACGGTGGCGTCCATCAGCTTCTCGAGTTCCTGGCGAGCCTCGGACCCAATCCGTTTAAGGCGCTCGCCTTCGCTGCCAATCACCATGCCCTTGTGGGCGTCACGCTCAACGATGATCGTGGCGGCAATGCGGCGCAGGTTTCCCTCTTCCTCGAACTTGTCGATCACCACTGTCGACGTGTAAGGCAACTCATCGCCCGTGAGACGGAACAGCTTCTCTCGAATCAGTTCGCTTGCCAAGAAACGGTCGCTGCGGTCAGTCAGCGCATCTTCTTCATAGAACCACGGTTGCTGCGGCAGATAGGGCTTCAGAATGCCCAGCAGGCGCTGTACGTCGGCATCTTTCTTGGCGGTCAGCGGAATGAATTCGGCGAACGCATGACGGTCCTGCATGCCTTTGAGCCAAGGCGCCAAGTCGGCGCGGCGGTGCACGGCATCCAGCTTGTTGGCAATCAGCATCACCGGCTTGTCGCTCGGCATCAGAGAAAGAACTTTTGCATCGTCCAGCCCAAAGCGACCCGCTTCGACCACGAACAGCACCAGATCGACATCGCCCAAGACGCCTTGAACCGTTCGGTTCAGCGTGCGATTCAACGGCGCGCTGTGGCGGGTCTGGAAGCCAGGCGTATCGACAAACACGAACTGGGTGTCATTGACCGTTCGAATGCCTGTGATGCGGTGCCGCGTGGTCTGCGCCTTCGCCGAGGTGATACTGACCTTCTGTCCCACCAGCGCATTCAGCAAGGTCGACTTGCCAACGTTCGGACGACCCACAATGGCCAGCAGGCCACAGCGTTGAGATGCCGACGCATCAGCCTCCGAATTCAGAGGCTCGGATTCAGGAAATTCATTCATTGTGATTCAGGAGCGCAGTGCGCTGCCAGGTTTGTCGCTGGCCTTCAGGGCAAGCAGCATGCGGCGAGCAGCTTCTTGCTCGGCCACACGGCGTGAACGGCCTTCGCCGGTTTCGGTCAGGCCCAAGGCCGGCACCGCACATTCGACTTCGAAGGTCTGCGCATGAGCCTGACCGCGAGTCGTGACGATGCGGTAGCTCGGCACGGGCAAACGGCGTGCCTGAAGCCACTCTTGCAACTCGGTCTTGGCGTCCTTGGTCCAGCTGTCCATGTCGGTGGTCGCAATGACTTCGCCGAACAACTGTTGAACCAACGCGCGTGCAGGCTCGAAGCCACCGTCAAGGAAGGTTGCTCCGATGATCGCTTCCAAGGCGTCAGCCAGGATCGACGGACGCTGCGCGCCACCACCACGCGCCTCGCCTTCGCTGAGGCGAAGCACCTCGGGCAACCCAATCACCAAAGCAACACGATGCAGGCTGTCTTCTCGCACCAAGTGCGCCCTGATGCGGGTCAAATCACCTTCGTCGGACACACCGAAACGATCGAACAGCAACGCGCTGATCGTCAGGCTGAGAACCGCGTCCCCGAGGAATTCGAGCCGCTCGTTGTGATCAGCCCCAAAGCTGCGATGCGTGACGGCACGCTCCAGCAACTCCGGCTGATTGAACCGGTGGCCAAGCCGTTGCTGAAGGGCTGTTAGTCGTGCATCCACAAGCAATTGATTCCCGTCAGAAGCATCCTTATTTGGAATGGCCTTCGTATTTGAGCAGCAGGTAGACAGGGCTCATGATTTCAATTTCCTTGTTGTAGGCGAAATTGATGATGACCTTGTCATTGACTTTGGTGATCTCCAGATCAGTGCCACTGATCGAAGAAATGGAATATTCGATCTGCTTTTGCTTTTCAAAAGCATTTCGAATTTCCGGCACGGTCGTCGCACCACTTTGAACGATCTTGTCGACCGCTCGCTTGATGGTGAAGTACTCATTGATTGTCGGTAGCACCTTCATGCCAATCAGTGCAACAAACCCAATCAGAACGGCCCAGAACAAGAGGCCGAACAAGGTAACGCCGCGCTGAGCACGCGCCTGATGAAACTCAACCGTCATGACTTCATGTCCCTTTGGGGTCTTGATGGAATGCGCCCGTACGTTCAATGGAAGGCTCCGATCCGCTTCAAGCTGCCGAAATTCATCCATACGAAAAAGGCTTTACCGACAATGTTCTGGTCCGGGACAAAGCCCCAGAAACGGGAATCTTCGGAGTTATCGCGGTTGTCGCCCATCATGAAATAGTGACCTGCCGGTACCTTGCATGTCACGCCTTCCGAACTGTAGCGGCAGTTTTCCTTGAACGGAAACGCGTCATTGCTTCGAATGTAAGAAGGTCTTTGGGGTTCAACGAGGATGTGATGATCGACCGTTCCGAGCTTTTCATTGAACTGCTTGAAATATCGCTGGCTGTCTTCATCGTAGAAATCAGGCAATGCTTGCTCTTGAACCAACTGACCATTCAGGTAAAGCTTTTGATTCAGATAAGCCACTTCATCGCCAGGCACACCGACGACTCGCTTGATGTAATCCACGCTCGGATTGGCAGGATAACGAAACACCATCACGTCACCTCGTTGCGGGTCATTCAGCCGGATGATCTTCTTGTTCAATACCGGCAAGCGTATGCCGTAATGGTATTTATTGACCAAAATCAAATCACCGATCAGCAAGGTCGGCACCATCGAGCCCGACGGAATCTTGAAAGGTTCGAACAAAAACGAACGCAGCAAGAAGACTACGAGGATGACCGGGAAAAGACCTGCGGTCCAGTCCAGCCACCAGGGCTGCATCAACAGCTTTTCACGGGCATCGATGACGTTGCCGTCAATTTGAACAATGCCTTTTTGAGTCAACTCCTGACGGCGCAAGGCGTCTTGCTGCTCCAGCTTTTCAGCCGCAGCGGCACGGGCCGGTGCAAAGTGAAACCGCTCAGCCAGCCAGTAAGCCAGCGTCGCCACACTCAGGATGAAAAGCAGCAGCGAGAAGTTGCCTGTCCATTTCCCAACGTACCAGCCACCGAGGTACACCACAAGGCAGCCATAAAGCAAACCGGTCAGAGAGCCCATCAATCGTCCACTTGGAGGATGGCCAGGAACGCCTCCTGAGGCACCTCGACGGAGCCGATTTGCTTCATGCGTTTCTTGCCGGCCTTTTGTTTGTCGAGAAGCTTGCGTTTGCGCGAGATGTCCCCGCCATAACACTTCGCAATCACGTTCTTACGCAGCGCCTTGATTGTCTCACGCGCGATGATATTGGCGCCGATGGCGGCCTGGATCGCAACGTCGTATTGCTGACGAGAGATCAGCTCGCGCATCTTAGCGACCACCGCCCGCCCACGGTACTGGCTTTGGCTGCGATGAACAATGATCGACAGCGCATCCACGCGGTCGCCGTTCAGAAGGATATCGACCTTCACGACATCGGCCGCACGGTATTCCTTGAACTCATAGTCCATGGAGGCATAGCCACGCGACACGCTTTTCAGCTTGTCAAAGAAGTCCAGCACGATCTCGGCAAGCGGCATCTCATACGTCAACATCACCTGTCGCCCGTGATAAGCCATGTTGATCTGGTTACCACGCTTCAGATTGGCCAGCGTCATCACCGGGCCGACATAGTCTTGCGGCATGTACAAGTGAACCGTGACGATCGGCTCGCGGATCTCTTCGATGCGGCCGATTTCCGGCATCTTCGAAGGATTCTCGACCTTCAGGATTTCCTTGGTACCGAGCTCAACCTCGTACACCACGGACGGCGCCGTCGTGATCAGGTCTTGATCGAACTCTCGCTCCAAGCGCTCCTGCACGATTTCCATGTGCAGCAAGCCCAGGAACCCGCAGCGGAATCCGAAGCCAAGCGCCTGCGAAACTTCCGGCTCGAAACGCAATGACGAGTCGTTCAGCTTGAGCTTTTCCAATGCATCGCGCAGCTGGTCGTATTCGCTGGCTTCGGTCGGGTAGAGGCCCGCGAATACCTGAGGCTGAATCTCCTTGAACCCCGGCAAGGCTACTTCGGCGGGCCCGAGGTTATTTGGCAGCTTCTTTTCCAGCGTGATGGTGTCACCGACCTTCGCCACTTGCAGCTCTTTGATGCCGGCGATCACAAAACCCACTTCGCCCGCTCGCAGCACGTCGCGCGATACGGATTTTGGCGTGAACACTCCCAGCTGCTCGGCCGCATAAGCGGATTGATTGGCCATCATCTTGAAGCGATCGCCGCTGCGCAATTCACCGTCAACCACACGAACCAACATGACAACACCCACATAGTTGTCGAACCAGGAGTCGATGATCATGGCGCGCAACGGCGCATTGGGATTGCCTTTCGGCGCCGGCATACGCGCGATCACCGCTTCAAGGATGTCGTCAATGCCCTCGCCGGTTTTGGCGCTGCAGGGAATGGCGTGCTCGGCGTCGATGCCGATGACGTCTTCGATTTCTTCCCTAGCTCGCGCTGGATCGGCCTGAGGCAAGTCCATCTTGTTCAGGACGGGGATGACCTCCACCGCCAGATCAAGCGCGGTATAGCAATTGGCCACCGTCTGAGCTTCAACGCCCTGGCTGGCATCAACAACTAGCAGAGCACCTTCGCACGCGGAAAGCGACCGGCTGACTTCATAAGAGAAGTCCACATGCCCCGGCGTGTCGATGAGGTTGAGCTGATAGATCTGCCCATTGCGGGCTTTGTAGGTCAGCGCAGCCGTTTGAGCCTTGATCGTGATGCCGCGCTCGCGCTCGATGTCCATCGAGTCAAGCACCTGGGCTTCCATTTCGCGGTCGCTCAGGCCGCCACAGCGTTGAATCAGCCGATCGGCAAGCGTCGACTTGCCATGGTCAATGTGGGCAATGATGGAAAAATTTCGGATGTGGTCCATGGGCACTGCAATTGGATGCTCGCACCGTAGACACAACGGCAGGACCGTTGCAGCGCAAGCTCACATCGCTGTCGATGTGAAGGCGCAACGCGCCTGCTGAAGCTAAAAAAAAGGCACGTCGAACTTTTGACGCGCCTTCCAACAAAACGTATGGCAACTGCTTGTTGGGCCTTCATTGTAGCCAAAAGCACTTCGCTGAAAACCGCGCTGTTGCTCGATTTATCGCCGTTGCGATCGACCAACATCAAATTTTATCAACAAGTTATCCACAAATGACTGTGGGTAGCTTGGGGACAGTTCTGAAGTCACCAACTCGTTGCGTTTCGTGATTATAAAAGAGTCGCTTTGAGCGGAAATTGTGCTTCCTGAGATGCGCAATGATTGAAATTTATGTGAGCAATCACAAACTTATCGTCGAGAGCTTAGCACTCTGATCGACCATACCCCCTAACTTCAGTCGCCTTTCTAAAGCACATCAGAACTCATCGACTTCATCCGCAGCCAACACCGGGTTATTTGACGATCGGTATCCGAAGGAACTGAGCCCATTCGCCACGCAGCACCGTGACTGGCAACGATCGCGCTTTATCAACCTTCGCCAGTACAGCTTCGAATTGCTTGACG
>CAHJWV010000397.1 GCA_903643055.1 Burkholderiales bacterium
CTTTGTCGCCGAAACGCCTGCACTCATCAAACCCTGATTCGACCGCCTCAGGCCAACGCTCCCTCACGCGTTGAAGTGAATCGCGCCACGCAAGCCATGAAGGCGGCCGCCGCGCTGCGTGAATCGCCTGCTTGTGTCAGCGCGCTGACCACCGCCACTGAATCGACCCCGCAGGCCATCACCGCCGGTGCACGCTCCAGGCTGATGCCGCCGATGGCCACCACCGGATAAGCAGGCTTGCAGTGCGCCGCCCAGCTGCGAAGGCGCTGCAGCCCGACCGGCGCATAAGCCATCGCTTTCAAGGTCGTCGGATAGACCGGGCCGATCGCGATGCAGCTGGGCCGCAAGGCATGCGCGCGTGAGATCTCGAGCGGCGTGTGCGTGCTCAGACCAAGGCGCAGGCCGGCCGCGCGCAGCGCTGCCCAGTCGGCGGTGGCCATGTCTTCCTGACCGAGGTGAACGCCGTAAGCGCCCAGTTCCAGCGCGTCCTGCCAATGGTCGTTGATGAACAACTGCGCGCCAGGCACCGCACCCGCCGCACGCACCGCCGCACGCAGCTGCGCGAACAGCTCAGGCTGCGGCAAGCTCCCTTCCTTGATGCGCAACTGCAATGTGCGAACGCCACAGCTCAGCGCATGCTCGATCCAGTCGGCGCTCGGCAGCACCGCGTAAAAGCCCAGCGGGTGTGCGGGTGGCGGAAACGCTGTGGCGGCCCGCACTGATTGGGCTGCCCCCTCATCGTGACGATGCCGCGCCGGGCTTGCGTCATCGCTCCAGTGGAAGGTGGGGAGGGCGTCGCTTGTCAACACGGGCGCCGCGTTCATGTGGGGCCGCCCCGGGCCTTCGGTGCGCGCCTGGGCCTGGCCCGCGGTGGCCCGCAGCTTGGCTTCGCAGCAGGCATCGAACACGTTCCAGCCTTGCGCCAGCATGCCGGCCAGCGCCGCTGAAAACACGCAGCCGCTGCCGTGGGCCGAGCCGGGCAAGCGCGTGGCTTGAAGCCACGCGGATCGATCGCCGTGCATCACCCGATCGACGCTGAACGGCCCCTCGGCATGGCCTCCTTTGAGCACCACCGCGCCGCCGCTCCACGCGCGCAGGCCGTCGAGATGGTGAAGCACGTCACTGGGCGACACCTGCAGCAGCGCTGCTGCTTCCGGCAGGTTGGGCGTGATCACGTCGGCGCGGCGCATCAGTGCACGCAGCGCTTCCATGCCCACTTCATCGCGATCGTAGGCATTCCAACCATTCGAGCCGCCCAGCACCGGATCGACGACGACCGGGCATCGGCGGCCGGCCAGAAAGTCGCTGACCTCCCGCGCCATGGCTGCAGAGCCCAGCATGCCGATCTTGATCGCCGCGGGCTCCCCGTCGCGCAACAAGGCCTGCAGCACCGAACGCACGCTGAGCGGGTCCATCGGCAGCACCTGAATCAGGCCCTCGCTGTTCTGCACCGTCAGCGCGGTGATGGCGCTGCAGCCGTCCAGGCCCATCGCGGCCCAGACGGCCAGATCGGCGGTGATGCCCGCGCCATGCACCGGGTCATGGCCGGCGATCGTCAACAAGCGTGTCATGGGGTGCCCTTCAAGCTTGGTGCCAGAACGGTGTGCCGACCGTCGGTGTCGAGGCCTGCGCGGTTTGCCGCTCGGGCATCAGCGCCGCTTCGAAGGCCGTGCGGCCCGCGTCCGTGGCCTGCGCAAACGCCTGCGCCATGCGCACCGGGTCACCGGCTTGCGCCACCGCGGTGTTCAGCAGCACCGCATCGAAACCCCACTCCATCACCTGCGCGGCATGCGAGGGCCGGCCGAGGCCCGCGTCAATGACCAGCACGGCGTTCGGCAAGCGCGAGCGCAGCGTCTGCAGCGCAGACGGGTTGACCGGGCCGCGGCCGGTGCCGATCGGCGCGGCCCACGGCATGATCGCCGCGCAGCCGGCGTCTTGCAGGCGCTGCGCAACGACCAGGTCATCGCTGGTGTACGCGAACACCTGAAAGCCTTCGCGTGCCAGCGTGCGCGCGGCCTCGACCGTGCCGAACGGGTCGGGTTGCAGCGTGTAGTCATCGCCGGTCACTTCGAGCTTGATCCACGAGGTGCCGAAGATCTCGCGCGCCATCTGCGCCAGCGTGATGGCGTCCTGCGCGTCATGGCAGCCAGCGGTGTTCGGCAGCACATGGCAACCCATCTGCTGCACGCGCTGCCAGAAGGCCTGGCCGCCGCCGTGCTCGGGTTGCAGCCGGCGCAGGCCCACCGTCAGCACCTGAGTGCCACTGGCCTTGACTGTGTCAGCCAGGCATTGCAGCGACGGGTAGCGCGCCGTGCCCAGCATCAAGCGGCTTTGCAATGGCACGCCGGCCACCGACCACGTCGCCGAGGTGGAGGGCGCTGTCGATGCTGGTGCGGACGCGTCCATCGTCAGCCTCCCGTCACCGGCGTGATCACGTCGATGCGGTCGCCCGGTTGAAGTGCTTGCGCGGCCCAGGCCGGCCGCGGCACGAAGACACGGTTGACCGCGCACGCGAAGGCGGCACCGAAGTCGTAGCCCTGCTGCTGCAGCAAGGCTTGCAAGCTCGGCGCCTCGGTGCGCAGGGCTTGTCCGTTCAAAGAGATGTCGAGGGATGTCATCGAAAAAGCTCCCAAACCAGTTGATCGACCAGCGCCGGCGCGCAGAGATAACCGTGCCGGTACAGGCCGTTGAGCTGCCACAGGCCCCGGTGGTGGCGAAGGGCAGGGCAGTGGTCATCGAAGGCGGGCCGCAGCGCCGCGGCCATGCCGATCACGCGGGCCTCGCCGAAGGCCGGATGCAGGCTGTGCAATGCGCTGGCCAGCTCCAGAACGGAGCGCAGCGTAGGTGGGCCGCTGTCTTCGGATTCCAGCTCGGTGGCGCCGACCACGAAGCGATTGCCCGGCCGCGGCGCCACATACAGCTGGTAGCGCGGGTGCATCAGCCGCACCGGCCGCTGCAGGCGGATGCCCGCGCATTCCACGGCGATGAGTTCGCCGCGCACGCCGCGCAACCCTGGCCAATCGGCGCGGGCCGCGACACCCCGGGTGTCGATCACCACGCCCTGGTGCGCGGCATCGCCTCGGGCCATCTCGGCCGCCAGCGCGAACGGGTCGGCCGGCTCGCCTTCGCGCCAATCCACCTTCAGCCGATCGAGCGCGACGCCCAATGCCGCCAGCAGTTCGTCATTCGCCAACTGCCCTTCGCCGTGAAGCAGCAGGCCGCGTTGAAAGCGGCCCGCGAGTGCCGGCTCTGCCGAGGCCAGGGCTTGCGCGTCCAGGCGCTGAAGCCGAGCCTGTTGTTCGGCTGGCAGCTTGTGACACAGCAGGCGCTCGAAGTGATCAAGGCTGCCGCCGTCCAGCGCATGCGCCAGCACCAGCGTGCCGGCGCGGCGAAAGTAGACGCTGCAGCCGCTGTCGGCTTCCAGTTCGGCCAGCCATTGCGGCCACAGCGCCATCGAGCGCAGGGCCAGCTCGAACACCGCAGCATCGGCCACCGCCAGTTCGGCGATCGGCGACAGCATCGCCGCGGCCACCGCGCTGGCCGAGTGTGGATCGTCACGCTGCGCGCGGTCACGCAGGCTCACACGCCAGCCTGCGCGGGCGAGCCGCCATGCGCTCAGGCGACCGGCCAGGCCCGCGCCGGCAATCACTGCATCGAAAGAGGCGTTTCGCATCAGCGGTCCTTCAAAGATAGATCTCGCCGCCGCGCTGGCGAAACTCCTCGGCTTTGTCGTCCAACGCACGCTGAATCGGAATCACCGCTGCCGGTGTGGCCGCTTTCTGCAAGCGCGCGAACTTGCGCACCTCTTGCGTGATCTTCATCGAGCAAAACTTCGGGCCGCACATCGAGCAGAAGTGCGCCACCTTGGCGTTCTCTTTCGGCAAGGTCTCGTCGTGATACGCCATCGCGGTGTCGGGGTCGATCGCGAGGCGGAACTGGTCTTCCCAGCGAAACTCGAAGCGCGCTTTCGAGACGGCGTTGTCCCACATCTGCGCGCCCGGAAATCCCTTCGCCAGATCGGCGGCATGGGCCGCGATCTTGTACGCGATCAAACCTTGCTTCACATCGTCGCGGTTGGGTAGGCCCAGATGCTCCTTTGGCGTCACATAACAAAGCATGGCCGTGCCGTACCAGCCGATGTTGG
Source organism: Burkholderiales bacterium (assembly GCA_903643055.1). The sequence continues at coordinate 4,145 of CAHJWV010000397.1, forward strand.
CTGCGCCCATCGCCGATGACAGGTGGTCGTAGCCGGGCGAGATGTCGGTGATCAGCGGCCCGAGCGTATAGAACGGCGCTTCGAAGCAGGCTTCGAGCTGCTTGTCGACGTTCTCCTTCACCAGCTGCAGCGGCACGTGGCCGGGGCCTTCGATCATCACCTGCACATCGTGCTTCCAGGCGATCTGTGTCAGCTCACCCAGCGTGTGCAGCTCGGCAAACTGAGCTTCGTCATTGGCATCGGCGATCGAGCCCGGCCTCAAGCCATCGCCGAGCGAGAAGCAGACGTCGTAGGCCTTCATGATCTCGCAGATCTCGTCGAAGCGTTCGTACATAAAGCTCTCGCGGTGATGGGCCAGGCACCACTTGGCCATGATCGAGCCGCCGCGCGAAACAATGCCCGTCAGCCGATCGGCCGTCAGCGGGATGTAGGCCAGGCGCACGCCGGCGTGGATGGTGAAGTAGTCGACGCCTTGCTCGGCCTGCTCGATCAGCGTGTCGCGGAACAGCTCCCAGCTCAGCGCTTCGGCCTGGCCATTCACCTTCTCCAGCGCCTGGTAGATTGGCACCGTGCCGATCGGCACCGGCGAGTTGCGCAAGATCCATTCGCGCGTCTCGTGGATGTTCTCGCCGGTCGACAGGTCCATCACTGTGTCAGCACCCCAGCGGATTGCCCAGGCCAGCTTGTCGACCTCTTCCTCGATGCTCGACGTGACGGCCGAGTTGCCGATGTTCGCGTTGACCTTCACGAGGAAGTTGCGGCCGATGATCATCGGCTCGCTCTCGGGGTGGTTGATGTTGCAGGGAATCACCGCGCGGCCGCGTGCGACCTCGCTGCGCACGAATTCCGGCGTGATGTCCTGGGTGATCGACGCACCGAAGGTTTGGCCGCGGTGCGGTGCGCGCTCTTGCGCTAGCCGTTCGCGCAACTGCGCTTTCACCAGGTTCTCGCGCAGCGCGATGAACTCCATCTCGGGCGTGACGATGCCGCGCCGCGCGTAATGCATCTGCGAGACGTTGGCGCCGCTGCGCGCGCGCCAGGGCTGCGGCGAGTGCGCCATGCGCAGTGCGCTCAATGCGGGGTCGCGCAGGCGTTCGCGGCCATAGGCGCTGCTGATCGCGGGTAAGGCCTCGCAATCGCCGCGTTCGCCGATCCAGCCCGCGCGCAAGGGCGGCAGGCCGCGCGTGATGTCGATCACTGCCGCCGGGTCGGTGTAAGGGCCTGACGCGTCATAGACGCGCAGCGGCGGATTCGGCTCAAGCCGCACTTCGCCCGGGCCTTCGTGCACGCGCGTGTCGCTCAGCTGGATCTCGCGGAAGGGCACGCGCACGCCGGCGCGTTCGCCTTCAACGTAATGCTTGCGTGAACCGGGAAAGGGGCTGCGCGTGATGCGCCGGGAAAGGTCTGCGGTGTCGACGTGGGAACGGGTCTTGGCCATGGCTGCCTCCAGAGGTTTGGACGCTTGCCTGGAGACCGCGCTGCGGCCGGTGGGGCTGCAGGCCGAAGCCGAGTGCATTGTTTCCTACGCGGGGATGACCCCAATCAGGTTCAACGGGTTAGGCAATGAGCCCTCTCAGCCTCGGACTTCACAGTCCTCGGCACCCCGACAAGCGGGCGGATTGTAGATCGCAGCGCGCGGGCTGCAATCTCTTCACCTGCGGCTAACTCATTCAATGAGCGCAGCGGTCTTCATCGGATGAAGACCGGGCCGCCGCGCCGCCGATCATCACGGCGCTGTTCAGAGGGCTTTCCTTCAGTGCCTTTTGGCTCAGTGCTTCCCGGCCAGCTTGCGCACTTCTTCGAGCGCCTTCTCGACGTTCTCGCCCGGCTCCATGCCGCCCACGGTGGCGGCCACTTTGCCATTGGGCGTCACGATGAAGGTGGTGCGTTCGGCGAAGTCGTGGTCGATCTCGACGCCCTTGGTGTCCTTGAACTCGCCCTTGCCGGCCTTGACCTGCAGATCGAAGTCTTTGGCGATGCGGCCATCGGCGTCAGACGCCACGGCGATCTTGCCGGCGCAGTAGGCCGGGTCGGCCGAGAACTCGTTCAGGCGCTTGATGCTGTCGAGCGACACGCCGACGATGCTGGCGCCCGCCGCAGCGAACTTGTCGTAGTTCTCGGCGAACTCATGCGCCTGGATGTTGCAGCCGCTGGTGTAGGCCGACGGATAGAAGTAGACGACGACCGGGCCTTTCTTCAGTGCGTCTTTCAGCGAGTAGCTGAATTCCTTGCCCGCCTTCGACGCTTCGGCCTTGAAGGCGGGGGCTTTGTCGCCGGCCTTCAGGGCGGCAAAGGCCGACGTGGCCGAAGCGACCGACAGTGCGGCCAGCAGGCCGGCGACGGCGAAGCGCGCCGTGATGCTGAAAGTGCGGGAAGAAGGGGTGTGCGAGTTGTTATTCATGGGGTTCTCCGGTGTTCAAGGGAATGAGCGCGGGCCGCGGCAGTGGGTGGCCGGCAGCCCAGCCAAAATCAGCATAGAGAGATTGGGAGACGTGTGCTTGCGCCTGCGCTTAAGCCATGCATTCCGCCGTGCCATTTCGGCATGCATCGATTTTTTGATGGGATCGGACGAACGCGTGACCTGGGTGCTGCGCGCGGGCAAGTCCGGCGTCTTTGCTTCTATGAAAAGCTGGGCTTTCGCATGTCGGAAGTGGCGATGGAGCGAACCGCGAAGCCAGCTTCGTGACGCACGGCACGTCTCTGTGCGTCACACCCTGCTGCGCGATACGCTGAGCTGCGATTCAACCCGCTCGGCTGCAAGCTGAGCGGGTTCGCTGCCACAGGCGGGCCGCAGCGAAACACAGTAATCCGGCCACCAAGCCGCTGGCATGTGCCATTGGCGCGATGGCGATGTCCCAGCCTTCAGGGTGCAACAGCGGCCCGCGCCAAGGCGTTTCGCTGATGACCTTCACCAGCAGCCCGCCCAACACCAACACGCCGACGACTCGCTGACCACGGTGGCCATCGGCAACCAGTTGTGCGGCAGCGATCGCCACCCCTGCATGCACGACGCCCGACAGGCCGCCGTAGTGGCGCAGGCTCGGTTCGATCCACAAGCCGATCTGCGTCAAAGGCCAGGCAATCGCCCAGGCCACGGCCAGGCTCGACGGCACACGTGCCACCCAGCCGAAGGCAGCGGTGAGCAACACCCCGGCGACATTGCCGGCGATGTGCATCCGGCTGAAGTGAACAAAAGCCGCAGTCCATGCGCGCCACGGTTGCGTTAGCACCAAGTCGGGTTGCCAATCGAGCCGGTGCGTGTCAACACCCTGCCCGATGGCCGCACCGATCAACAAGCCGCACGCCACGGCGCACCAGGCCACGCCGGGCTCGCGGTAACGCATCGGTGTCACGCGGCCGGAAATACCGCGTGACACAGCGCCAGCACCGCATCGCGTTGCGCCGCGAGGCTGGCCGGGTCGACCTGAGTGGGCTTTTCATCGAGGCGCGCCTTGTGCTGCGCACGGCGCATTTCGCGGTAAGCATCAGCGGCCGCATGGCCCACACCCACCGGCAACAAGCCGCTGGCTTCTGCCCGTTGCAACAAGGCAATGTTGCCGACGTTGTCGAGCAACTCCGGGTGCGCCGCGCCATGCGCCAACACGAGGAACTGCACCGCGAACTCGGCGTCCATCATGCCGCCCTGGCTGTGCTTGATGTCGAACAACCCGGCCTTGACCCCATGGCTTGCACGCACGCGTTCGCGCATCACCTGGATCTCGCCCGACAGCGCGGAGGGGTCACGTTCGGCACAGATCACAGCGCGACGCACGGCTTCGAACTCGGCCTCCAGCTCGGCGCTGCCGGCGCAGAAACGCGCCCGCGTGATGGCCTGATGTTCCCAGGTCCAGGCGGTGTTGCTGCCACGGCCCTTCTGGTATTTGGCATAGGACGTCATCGAGGTCACGAGCAGCCCCGAGTTGCCGTTGGGCCGAAGCGCTGTATCGATGTCGAACAATTCGCCAGCGGCCGTGCGCGTCGTCAGCCAGTTGATCAGCTTGCGAACAAAGGCGGCGTAGACCTCGGCCGCGCGGTCGAGGTCGGCCTCGTCGGCGTCATCGAATACAAACACCACATCGAGATCGCTGCCATAGCCCAGCTCCTTGCCACCGAGCTTGCCGTAGGCGATGACGGCAAAGCGCGGCTGCTCGCGATGGCGCTGCTTGAGGTGAAGCCAGGCCCAGTTCAGCGCGCACTGCACCGTGGCATCGGCCAGGGCCGACAGGTCATCGGCCACTTGTTCGACCGTGATGTGGCCTTCGACGTCACGCACCAGCGTGCGGAAGACTTCGGCGTGATGGGCGCGGCGCAGCGTGTCCAGCAGCAGCTCTTCATCGGCCTGGCCAAAGCGGTTCCAGGCTTCATGGCGCGCGTCGAGATCGGCGATGAACCCTTCGCGTTCGAAGCGGCCATGCAGCAATCGCTCATCGGCCAACTCATCGATCACGCCGGGGTGGCGCAGCAGAAACTGGGCCGGCCAGCGCGCCAGGCCCAGCAGGCGCAGCAGCCGTGCGTGGACTTCGGGCCGCTCGACCAGCAGCGCAAGGTAGCTCTCGCGGCGCAGCAATGTCTCCAGCCAATCGATGAAGCGCGATGCGGCCTCCATCGTGCAATGGCCTTCCGACACCGCATGCGCCGCGCGCATCACCAGGCGCGCCAGCCGCAGCTTGCTGTCATCGCGCAGCACCTTGATCTTCGGATGGTCGGTCCATGATTGAACCCGCTCGGCCAAGGCCTCTGGCAGGCGCTCGCGGAACTCTTCACTGTCGACGGGCGGCAGCGGTGTGCCGCAACTGCGGCCACGGCAAGCGCCGGCCGGGCCGCCGCGCTGCGCGGGCGGGCGGCCGTCATGCAGCAGCGCATCGAACTCCATCGCGACGAACTCGCGCGTCTCGCCCAACGCATCGAGCAGCTCGCAGGCATCGGCGCTGCAAGACAGGCCGACGCTGCGTGCGAGCCAGGCCAGATCGATGTCGCAGGTCGGCAGCAGATGCGTTTGCTGGTCGTCGAGAAACTGGATGCGGTGCTCGATCCGGCGTAAAAAGATGTAGGCCTCGGCCAGGCGTTGCGCACTCTCCGGCTTCATCAGCCCGCCCGCGGCCAGCTTGGTCAAGGCCTTCAAGGTCGAGCGGGTTCGGATCTCGGGGAACTGCCCGCCGCGCACGAC